>JARRQF010000001.1:0-37531 GCA_037382065.1 Candidatus Thiodiazotropha sp.
CTTAGCGTCTCGCCCGAAGGGAAGCCTGCTCAGGCCAGGATACTGCATTGCAATGCTTGAAAAGGGCGAGCCATTCCCTGCGCATTGCGCCTTGTCTCCTGGCCTGAGCAGGCTTCTATCATCGTCAATTTGTATGAAGCACCACACTAGAATCCGCATGACAGATATTAGCGGTCAACTGCGGAATTTAGGATTATGCTTTCACACCTTTAAACAAGGTTCGGATACGTGCTGAATTACCAATAACAGCCAATGAACTAAGTGGCATCGATATCGCAGCAACCAGCGGTGTTACCACAGCAGCCATTGCCAAAGGCACCATGATAATATTGTAAACAATTGATATTCCGATATTTTGCCTAATAGTATGCAAGGTTCGCCTGGAAAGAGCGATGGCCAATCGAACACGCTCCAATTCACTACTCATCAAAACGATATCTGCACTGGCGATGGAGACATCCGTACCTGAGCCCATCGCAATTCCCACGTCAGCTCTGACCAACGCAGGTGCATCATTGATGCCATCTCCCACCATCGCAACCCTGTGCCCCTTGGCTTGCAGACGCTGTACAACCTGATCCTTCTCTTCCGGCAAAACCTCAGCGATAACTTCCATTCCACCAAGACGTGTTGCGATAGCCTCTGCAGCCCGCTTGCGGTCCCCGCTGAGCAGGGTCACCTCTATCCCTTCCGTTTTAAGCGCGTCGATCAGCGCTTTTGCATCCGACCTTACCCTATCCTCAACTGCCACTAACCCCACCTGGCAACCATTGATAGCCACTCGGAAAGAACCTATGCCTCGCTCATCAAGCTCACTGGCAGTAAGATCCAGGTAATCAGAAGAGCTACACCCTTGGCGACTCATCAAAAGATCATTTCCGACAACGATCTGTTCATCAGCTACCCGCGCCATAACACCCAAGCCCGGTTCATATCTGAACGCTTTACTGGTTCTCCTTGGCTGGTCACTGATACTGGCATCCGTCCAAGCAATAACAGCGTCTGCTGTTGGATGCTCAGAGTGACGCTCCACAGCGGCAAGCTTTGCCATCAGATCATTGATTGAATCTGTAGGCGGTTGATCCTGCCCCTCCTGCCACTGATCATCTCCCATATAAATACCAGCAACGGACAACCCTCCCTCGGTAAGGGTGCCAGTTTTATCAAAGATTACATGGTTGATGGTTGAGAGCGTTTCCAACACCTCACCGTTTTTAACCAGAATGCCATATTTCGCACCAAGTCCCGAGGCCACCGCAATCGACATGGGGGTAGCAAGGCCAAAAGCACAGGGGCAAGTAATGATTAACACCGATGTAGCGGCCAACAGAGCCGCTTCAAAAGAGCTACTCACCCAGTAGAGAAAGGTTAATGTGGCAAGCCCCAGGGTAACAGCCACGAACCAAGGAACGATCTGGTCAGCCAAACATTGTATTGGAGCCTTCGATCCTTGCGCCTCTTCAACCAGACTGATAATCCGACCAAGAGCAGTATTTTTTAGTGAACCAGTCACCACTACCAGCAATGCGCCGTGACCATTAATTGTACCAGCCGAGACTTTATCTCCCGATTGTTTACTAACAGCCAGGGACTCCCCGGTCAGCATGGCCTCATTGATAGAACTTTGGCCTTCCTTGATAATGCCATCAACAGGAACTCGCACACCTGGCTTGACCACTACAAGATCACCTTTAACAATGGCCCGGATCGGAACGACTTTTTCTTCTTCACCATTCTCTAAACGAGTTGCTACCCGAGGCTGCAGATCGAGTAAGCGCTGGGTGGCTGCAACTGCTTGGCGCTTTGACATCGCCTCCAGGTAACGCCCAACCAGTATGACAAACAGAAAGTTAACCACCGTATCATAATAGACTTCACCTGTTGTGCTACCACTAACTGTGATATACACGGAATAGAGGTAGGTAAGTGATGCTCCGATAGCAATCGGTAGATCCATACCCAGATGAAGATTACGCAAACCAGACCAAGCTCCCCGAAAAAAAGGATAGCCTGAATAGAGCAACACAGGTGTAGACAGAGCAAAGCCGATCCAATGAAACAGGCTACGAAACTCTCCCTTATCGGCACCGGCATAAAGCGCAATTGAAATCCACATCAGGTTCATCATACCGAATGCAGCAAAGGCCATACGGTAGAGCAGCAGACGATTCTGTGACTTCATCGTTCCTTCGGCCGCTTCAAGGTCATAAGGCACCGCAGAGTAGCCGATCTGACCCAAACGCTGAATGATTTGCGAAAGCGTGATGGCACTATTGTGCCACTTCACATGCAGACGCTTACCTGAAAGATTAACCTGCGCTGAGATGATCCCAGGCATAGGATTCAGCGTATGCTCAATCAGCCAGACACAGGCAGCGCAATGTATTCCTTCTATCAGAAGATGGATATCACGCTCTTCACCCAGCTCGGAGACAAACTCTGTTTGCACATCATCTAGATCATAAAGTGCGAGCTCTTTAGGAATCTCGGGGGGAGGAGCCAGATTTATTCCTTCTGGTGTGCGTTGATAAAAACCTTCCAAACCCGCTTCATAAATCGCTTCGCAAACGGCTTTACAGCCAATGCAACAGAAACGCTGTGGCTCACCCTCAATATTGGCGACTACTACCTCATCATCTGGTGGTAGCGGAAGATTACAATGAAAACAACCTTCAGAAGACTCTATTTGTGACACAGACGTTCCTGCTAGCTTAGCAAGGTGCAACATCATTTTTTAGATGCACCGGTGAGCTGTCCTTAGTGTCGTATCCTAATTATCCTAAAAAAGATTAGCTGGACAGTGTAAAGTATGCACTTGCTGTGGTACAGGGCAAGGGGCACTCCTGTACATCCTATTCCCGTGACACTTATGATCTCTGCACGGCGCGCTACAACACGGAATAGTCTACTATTCCAAGTAGTGACAATACCGCCATGTGCTACCACAAGCATGCCATTCACGCTATAGCGTAATTTATCTAGAGAGCGGCCAAAACCAGCGAATAATTTTCCCAGAAAATACAACAAGTTAGCAATATAATCGAGCAGTCAACTGATTTTTGGATTAGGGAATCCAATCAATGCCAACACCGATTCTTTTGGGCGTATGGTATTCATCTTCTCCATTACGAATACTAACCAATGTATCCCAAATACCTTTTAGTGGAAACTTGACCGTTACTTCATAAACACCAGGCCCTACTCGCTGCATAGGTGAAGAAAAATCCTGTTTGGCATCAGAGGGACGATAGGCATAAAAAACGACCTCATCCCGATCGATAGGAGCCCCTTCCTTGTCGCTAACCGTAAAATGCCACACAACAGGCTGATTGATTTCGATCTTAGGAGGTAGCTTAACCCGCATTTTCCACTTAGGATCTCTCGCCTTCCGCTTAAGCATGTTTTTTTCATAATCCTGCCCGCGATCATAAAAATCATCCACAACAAGCCCAGGATTATTATCTATGGCAAAATAGATCATAATCATGTTCATGGTGAAGAAAATGACGACCATTGCTATCCAGGCAATCACCCAAGGACTACGCCAAGCTGAATTTTTCTCTGTCATGACAGCATTTTATAACGACTTCGTTAAGATAAATGAAAAAAGCGGGCATCTCTGCCCGCCCTTATAGATAGGTCTATTTTAGCAGCCCCATCACTTTGGTCCAATAAATACACTCTCCCGAGAATTCTCTAACACCTCACCATTGTGTTCGCCTGTAACCTTGAATACAACAGGCTCTGTCTCGGCATGCAGCATTTCTTTGGGAACCCGTACGAATACCGTACGCGCTGTTACTTTGCTAGGAGGCGCATCGATCACATCATCCCCATCAACCAGGACCAAGCCATCAGGTCCCTCGGCACTGATGGTAACGGGAATATCAGTGCTCATTTTATTGAGGATCTTCAGCGTATATTTGTTTTGAATACTCCCGTCACTCTGAAGTACATAGAGCGGCTGCCGATTATGTATTACTTTGATCTCAAGTGGCGCAAGGGAAGTTAAACCATAGACAATACCGGATAAAGCAAGGGACATAATGAAGGAGTAGACCCAAACGCGAGGTCGCTTATAGAGAGGTACCGGTTTTTTATTCGCCTCAAGAGATTCATAGGATTCGTAACGAATCAGCCCTTTGGGGCGCCCAACCTTATCCATAACATCATTACAGGCATCAATACAAAGTCCACACATGATGCAGCCTTCCTGCTGACCATGACGGATATCAACACCCGTCGGACAAACAGCAATGCATTGCTTACAATCCACGCAGTCTCCGCTTGTCCTGTCAGCCTCAGATTCGCCCTTTTTAATACGGCCTCTCGGTTCACCACGATGGAAATCGTATGATGGCACAACGGTTGTCTGATCAATCATGACGCCCTGGATACGAGCATAGGGACATAACCAGAAACAAGCTTGCTCACGCATATAACCTGCTAGCACATAGGTACCCACAGTAAATAGAGCGATGGTGCCATAAGCCACCGAACTAGCCTGAAGGGTGACGATATCACGCCACAAATCAAGCACATCATAGAACCAAGCAACAAAGCTGATGCCTGTTAAGACACCAATAAACATCCAGATAAGATGCTTTGTTAGCTTGATTTTGACTTTAGCGAGACTCAGGGGCGCAGAATCAAGCTTGCGTCGCTTGGCAGGAGCACCTTCCAGCTTATCTTCAATCCAGGTAAAAATGTCTGTCCATACGGTCTGAAAACAGAAGAATCCGCAGTAGACCCGCCCAGCCAGCGCTGTAGCAACAGCCAATAACAGTGCAAAAAAGAGCAGAGTTAAAGAGAGCATCCAAAAATCCTGGGGCAGGATGGTGGCACCCAGAATATGAAATTGCCGATTAGGAATATCGAATAAAATAGCCTGTCTATCACCCCACCGTACGAAGGGAAAGATGAAGAAAAGTATCCATGCCGAGGCCGACAACCATTTGATATTCCGCCAGAATCCACCCATGCGTTTTGCATGTATTGTCTCTTCGCCAGTATTCAGGTTCCAGTGTGCTGATTCAGCATATAGATCATCCATTGTAGACTCTTTGGATGCTGTCGTCTCATTAGCGCTCAATAGCTCAACTCCTTAATGGATAGCGGGCAGAACAATCACTATAAAAGCATATAGGTCAAAGAGTTTCCCCGCCAATGCGATTTATCAATAAATTAGAACCAATTAAACAACACAAAGTCACTACTCTACAACTGATATATTTAGTCTAAAAAGATCAGTTGGCTGTTCCATGCTTCATAGCAGCCTTCCTAATTTTATTGATATAAAGGAAGCAAATTCCTACAGCGCTCAGACTGCGATAGTCTGAATCACTTCAGTGAGTTCTTGGCCCGCCTCCCCTATAGCAGGCGAAATATCAGCACAAGCTAACCAAGCGCATTCCGTCCCTAGGGAAAAATAAGGAGATACCGATGCTGGCAATCCCACGCAGAGTGAGGGAATGAGGTAACTCAAGCCATTATCCTAAAAAAATCAGTTGACCGCTCCATTCTAATAACAGGTATCTGATTTTGAAGAAAATAGCTTGATGGTGATGGTCACCTACTGGGTGAATCACGCTACAGCGTGAATGGCACGCTTGTGGCGGCGCATGGCGGCGTTGCAACTCCTTGGAATAGCAGGCTATTCTGCGTCGTTGCGTCTTGCCCTGCACCACCACAAGCGCACTCTTCACGCTGTCCAACTGATCTTTTTAGGATTATTGATGAGGATGGCCTTGCTCAGACCAGACTTGGCAAGACTGAGAAAATCTCTGGGGAAACCACTTCTGGTCACCCAGTTATTGCGTCGTGTTAGTGGGGGCGCAAGCTTGGAAACCGTGAAAGCCTATATCGAGAAACAACGAGAACTGCCCTCTCAGCGCCAGGAAAACCACTCGAATCAGAAACCTGTTATTAGAATGGAGCGGTCAACTGAGCGGTCTGGTCTTCCGACTTTCAATGACAAAAAAAGGGGGTAGTACCCCCCCTCTTTCTTGCATAGAGCCATGTTAGGCGAACTCAGCCATTATGTTTCTCAGTGTCGCTATTCATTAGCTTGACAACCTTAAAACCAAGGTAAATAAATATCACCACACAGATCACCACTGAGATAATCGCCCCCCAAAAAACTGCATCTCCATTCATCGCAAACCCCTTATTTCTCTCTGTAACCGAGTGAGACTTCCTATCTCACTTGGCATTTACGGATAAAATGCTTATTTGCTCTAGCCAAGCAGGCTATTACTGACCACCGCCAAATCGATAAACATAGACAGCAAGCTTTTTGATGTCATTTTTATCCAGACGATCAGCAAAAGACGGCATCTCAGCATTACGCGTCTTGGGGTCAGAAGCATCGTTGACGCCATATTTAATGGTGTACTTGATACTGTCTTTCAACTCCTGACCCTTTTCAGGCATAAAACGGTAGATACCGTCAGTCAGATTAGCTGAACCCATGACAGCCATACCCTTGCCATCCATGCCATGACAGGCAACACACCCCTTTTCTGCAAATTTTGGGTTAGAGGTTGGATCTTGTGCCAAAACTGCATCTGCCAAACCGTCGATCTCCTCATCAGACAGGGTCTTACCATGTGCAATCATGACACCCTTACGGCCCATTGTGACGGTCTGTTGTATGGTGTCTACTGATCCACCATAAAGCCAATCGTCATCGGCCAGCACAGGATAACCAGGCCCACCCTGACCACCAGCACCATGACAGGCGGCGCAGTTGTCACCGAACAGCACCTTCGCAGAAGCCACTGTATATTGAGATAACCCAGGATCAGCCAAAATTTCTTTAGCTGTCATGCCCTTTATCTTTGTTTCGAATTCGGCTCGTACTGCTTCAACCTCATCAACACCTGCTTGATACTCATCAATCTGACTCCAACCCATCAAACCTTGTGTCGGTTCCTGACCCACAGGCCACATAGGATATAGAAAGCCATAAATAACCCACCAAATCAGTGATGCCCAGAAGGCGATCATCCACCATCGAGGTGGGGGATTGCTAAGCTCCCGGAGGTTATCGTCCCATATATGTCCGGTGTTATTTTCTCCCGGAAAAGGATTATTGTCCGCCATTTTCATCTCCGCTATCAATTGCATCATCATCTATCGGGATAAAACGGTTTTTTTCCAGTTTTTCCCGATTTTTCGGACGTAGCGCGTAGAAATATACGCCTATCATAAGGAAGAAGGTGACCACCGTTATGATCGTACCAATCCAATCATTGGTGGTCATTGCTTCCCAATTGGTATAAAAATAGTCTTTCATACTATTCGCGATAGACCTTGTTTTCGTCTATGGCTGCCATGGTGCCTAAAACCTGTAGGTAGGCAACCATGGCATCTTCTTCCGTCTTGCCTGCCAATTCGCTATTGGCGTTGGCAATATCCTCATCAGTGTAAGGTACACCTACGAGCCGCATGATCTCAAAATGATGTGCCATATCTATATCCTCAACTGAATTATCTTTCAGCCAGGGATAGTTTGGCATAACGGACTCAGGAACCACAGCGCGTGGTGCTCGCAGATGCTTACGATGCCAGTCATCTGAATATTTTCCACCAAGGCGGGCAAAATCAGGACCTGTACGCTTTGACCCCCACTGAAAGGGATGGTCATACATTGATTCAGAAGCCAGAGAGTAGTGACCATAACGCTCTTTCTCATCACGGAATGGACGAATCTGCTGAGAATGGCAAAGATAGCAACCTTCCCTTTGATAGATATCGCGACCAGCCAGCTCAAGCGCCGTGTAGGGTCGCATGCCATCTCCCGGCTTGTGATCTTTCAGTGTTTGACCTTTCTTACGCTGCCAAACCAATTCAGGTGCTTTTTCGTACTCCATGGTGTTCTTCATAAAGAAGAGAGGTACGATCTCTACCAGCCCTCCCACTGAAAGTGCCGTGCCTAGGATTATCAGGAGCAGCCAGATGTTTTTCTCCATCTTCTCCTGCAAACCTGTAGATTGATTATCATTCGCCATTGTGCGAACCCCCCTTTAAATTAAGCTGTAGCTGCAGCGGTACGAGCCTGCTGCAAACTACCTTCACTAGATGCTTTCATAACGGTCATCAGAACATTAATAAGCATCAGAACAGCACCAAGCAGAAAGATCATTCCGCCTATTGCGCGCATGGCATAGTAAGGGTGCATAGCTTCGACAGATTCGGCGAAGGTATAGGCCAAAGTGCCGTACTCATCGTAAGCACGCCACATCAGACCCTGCATGATGCCAGATACCCACATGGCAACGATATAGACAACCGCACCAATCGTAGCAGTCCAGAAGTGAGCATTGATTAACTTCATTGACCACATTTCAGTATGAAAGATCTTCATCATCAAATGGTAGATAGCGCCAATAGCAACCATAGCCACCCAACCCAGAGCACCAGAATGCACATGTCCCACAGTCCAGTCGGTATAGTGAGACAGAGCGTTAACTGTCTTCAGCGACATAACGGGGCCTTCAAAGGTAGACATGGCGTAGAAAGCCAGTGACATGATCATAAAACGCAGGATGTAGTCGGTACGTAGTTTGTCCCAAGCACCAGACAGGGTCATCATGCCATTTACCGCACCACCCCAGGATGGGATAATCATCGCAATAGATACAGCCGCCCCCAAGGAACCGGTCCAGTCAGGCAGTGATGTGTATTGCAGATGATGAGCACCAAGCCAAACGTAGCCGAACATTAGAGCCCAGAAATGGATAACTGACAAACGGTAGGAGTAGACAGGGCGTCCAGCTTGCTTAGGCACGAAATAGTACATGATGCCAAGAAAACCAGCAGTCAGGTAGAAACCCACAGCGTTGTGGCCCCACCACCATTGAATCATTGCATCCTGAACCCCAGAGAAGAGGGAGTAAGATTTGAACATATCAACCGGAACAGCCAAACTATTGACCACATGCAGATAGGTAATCATCACCATCATACCTAGAAAGAACCAGTTGGAGACATAGATGTGGGATGATTTACGCGTCGCCAGCGTCATAACAAAGTTGAATGTGTAGGTCAACCAAACGACAGCAATCATTAGATCAATCGGCCACTCCAGCTCTGCATATTCTCTAGATTGGTTGATACCGAGCGGAAGCGTAATAACCGCAGACACAATAATCACATTCCAACCTATGAAGACAAACCAAGCAAGTTTGTCACTCCAGATCCTCACGCCACAGGTCCGCTGGACACTGTAATATGATGTAGCCATCAAAGCACATCCACCAAAGGCGAAGATTACCGCATTCGTATGAAGCGGACGAAGACGACCAAACGTGATGTATGGAATATCAAAATTTAGAAATGGCCAGGCCAATTCTGATGCGATGTATGTACCGACAAGTGCGCCTACTGTTAAGTAGACAACAGCCATGACTGTAAACCAACGCACAACATCGAAATTGTACTTTTGCTCGGCTGCGGCGTCCATGAACCCCCCTCTTAAAAAATTAAGTAGAAAATAAAAAACTTGAGAAGATCAACTTGTTAGGAAAATCCCAAAAGCTACAACTGTGTGAAATGCCACAATTGCAACGTGATATATATCACTCTTAATTGGCTCAGATGTCAATATGAAATTGCTCTAATCCTGCCATCCCAATATATCATTAACATACTGATTATCAAGAAGTTTATAGAGATACACGCAGAATTGACGCAAATCAAAGAAATTGAAATTAAAGAAAAAAACTATTCAATTGGCAGGCGATTAGCGCTAGTACCTATCTCTGGTACTTTAACCTGTTCAAATATATGGCTTATTAATCGACTTTGTTTGAGAATAGATCTCAATTAAATAGCGATAGATTTGCTCTTTTAGAAATAGCAATATTCAGAAGCTAATCTGAGCTAGAGACTCTCTCCAATCCATCAAGATCAAGCACCTCAATGGAGTGTTTGCGCAATCGGATCAGTTCGTTATTTTGAAATCGGCTCAAAACCCGGCTCACAGTTTCTCTCGCCAGGCCCAGGTAACTGGCCATGTCACTGCGTGACATACTCAATCCAAGATTACGTTGTGAGAGGCCACGTACTGCAGAACGTCTTACCAGGGATAAAATGAATGCTCCCAGGCGCTGCTCCGCATTCTGTCGAATCAACGAAGAGGTCACCAGATGATTCATAGCAACTTCCTGACCCAGCATTGTGATCAGTGCTCCCTGGAGTACCTCTGTAGAACGCCCGGTATGAGCTAAGCGATCGACTTCCAGACAGCAAACACTGCCCACTTCCAAAGCACGCACTCCATAGGAATAAGTTTGGTTGGCCATTCCCTCAACGCCAATAAGATCACCTGATAGAAAAAATCCGACGACCCTTTCTGCGCCAGTTTGGTCATACGTCACTGCCTTGAAAGAGCCTGATTTTACAGCATAAATAGCCTGAAAAGGCTGATTCATGACAAACAGCATTTCACCGCGTTGCACAGGCCTGCGTCTTGCCAAAATACCGTCAGGAACGCCACTTCCTGGTTCGGCATACTCGATCACTTGGCATAGAGGATCAAGACTACACTCATTACAGACAATCTCCTGAAAGAAATTGCTATTCGTCTGATCCGGCTTGCAGCATGATTGAATCACCGCTCGTCACTTAAAGATTGACTCAACTGAAAACCCATCCCGCTCAAGAATATCTCTCAATCGACGCAAGGCATCCATCTGAATCTGCCTAACCCGCTCTCGGGTAACACCTAACTCATTAGCTACCTGCTCCAGAGTGGAGTTTTCATAACCATGTAGCCCAAAACGACGCTCCACCACCTCTCTTTGCTTCTCATTCAGCTTGCCCAGCCAACGATCAAGATTGGCATTGAGACCATCATTTTGGATATTCACCGTCGGATCCATATTTTTCTCATCCGCGATGGTATCGAGCAACGGTTTATCAGCATCCTTACCAAAAGGAGTATCGACTGAGGTCACCCGCTCATTCAAACCCAACATACGCTTGACTTCATCAATTGGTCTGTCGAGTAGATCGGCTATCTCCTCTGAACTAGGCTCATGGTCAAGGCTTTGAGCTAGTTTGCGGGCAGCACGCAAATAGACATTAATCTCTTTTACAACATGAATAGGGAGACGAATGGTACGTGTCTGATTCATGATGGCGCGTTCGATAGTCTGGCGAATCCACCAAGTAGCATAGGTCGAGAATCGAAATCCCCTTTCAGGATCGAATTTTTCAACCGCTCTGATCAAACCAAGATTACCTTCTTCAATGAGATCCAACAGAGCAAGGCCTCGATTCATATAGCGCCTGGCAATCTTAACCACCAAACGGAGGTTGCTTTCAATCATTCTTTGTCTGGCTGGTTGATCGCCCTTTTGTGCAAGCCTGGCGAAATAGACCTCTTCTTCGGCTGTAAGCAATTTGGAGATGCCAATTTCATTGAGATAGAGTCTGGTTGCATCCATCTGGGCATCCCCCCCAGACTCAACTTTCTTCACCTTCAGCGAATCTGGAGCCTCAACTTTTTCTAGGGGGATATCGCCCTCAAGTTGGTCACTAAACAAAATATCACTCTGATCATCCTCTAGTTCTTCTATAACAGTATCTTTGTCAGACTCTTGCGATTCAACGGGAATATCTCTCATCTCTCATCTCCATCAGTCAAATCATCATGCTTTGGTTTTATATTTATTTCATCGTAATGACTTATCACGCATCCCATATTGATGTGGGCATTTGAAATCACGCATAAGTATGAGATAACGCACAAGTATTATGATGCAAAGCATGCCATAAACAGATCAACATCTATTTTCTAGGTAACAGTGGTAACGGGTTGATCGGCTTACCCTGCTTCCTTATTTCAAAGTGGAGCATCGGCTGGCCACCTCTGTTTGGCAAACCCATGTATGCCACTATATCGCCTTTGGCGAGTTTATCGCCCTCTTTTACTAGTAATTTTCGATTGTATCCATAGGCACTTAGAAATTCCTGGTCGTGCTTGATGATAACCAAATTGCCATACCCGACCAGTCCACTGCCGGCATACACCACCTTTCCTGCCTCGGCAGCCTTAATCGCCTGCCCCTCCTTCCCGCTGATCCACACCCCCTTCCGATTCTGATCATCAGCAGAAAAAGTTTTTGCCACTCTCCCTTTGGTCGGCCAAGACCAGGCTAACTTGACACTCTTTTTTGATTTTGTGACAACAGCACGTTTTGCAGGTATCGATTTTACTGAGCTCTGATTCGACGGCTTGATTCGTGCTGCGGGTTGTTTCTTTTTTGTCAATGTTACGGGATGATTTACCCGATTGGAGGAAATAGCCCTTTTGGGCTTTGTTTCCGGCGGCTTAAGGCGTAGACGCTGCCCAGGATAGATGGCATAGCTGGGGGCTTTGATGCCATTCCATACTGCCAACTGCTCATGTTCCAAATAGTGTCGCCATGCGATGGAGTAGAGGGTATCTCCGGCCTGCACTAAATAGTAGGTACGGTGCGACTTAAACCGAATAGATTTGCGCTCCTGCTTATGTATTGGCGCATTGACCTGACGGGAAGATGAGACTGAATCTCGGCTGTAAACTGGTGCGCTCCCCTTGGATGAACAGGCGCTGAAATTAATCAGCAAAAAGAACATGAGTACAGGAACCGGCAAAGCGAACCCTATCTTTCCGGATCTGAATCGCATAAGCCTATACTCTCGAGATATTATCCAACGAACACTTCTCTATTTCCATTTCGCTGTGAACTCCCTATTATTTTAGAAATAAAATCATCAAGACAAAAACCCCAACTAAGATCCAACCAATCCTGTCCACATAGCGATGCAACGCCCTTTCCATACGTTCACCTCCCCAGGCCATTAGGGCAGCCACAAGAAAAAAGCGTGTGCCCCTGCCCACAGCGGAGGCAACTAAGAACGGCAACAAGGGCATCGCAACAGCACCGGCCGTAATGGTAAAAATTTTATAGGGAATAGGAGAAAAGCCAGCGATAAAAATTGCCCATACACCCCAGCGGCCAAACCACCCTTTGGCTTCCAGGTAGGCCTCCCAATAGTGCCAATTGTGCAACCATGGATCGATGAGGTCAAAGGCAAAAACACCAATAAAGTAACCCAATACCCCACCAATAACAGAAGCGACGGTTGTCAAAGCGGCAAAATACCAAGCGCGTTTGGGCTCCGCCATACTCATTGGCGCCAACATCACATCCGGCGGCACTGGAAAGAAGGATGATTCAGCAAAACTCAATCCCGCCAGATAGCGTATTGCATGAGGATGTCTCGACCACTTCATCGCATGCGCATATAAAGAGGAGAATATTCGCATCAGATCATACCCTCAACCAGAGGGACAAAATTTGCTGATTCCAACTGCTCTTGTTGAAATCCATCCTTTGTTCTTGTAATTCTCAACATAACCTGTCCATGCTTGCTTTGGATTGGCAAAATCAATCGCCCTCCCACAGCTAGTTGTTTTAGTAGGCTTTGTGGCAACTCAGATGGAGCCGCAGTCACCAGAATACCATCGTAAGGGGCATATTCAGGTAAGCCCACGCCACCATCAAAATGCTTGAGGCGGATATTTCTGAGATCAAGTTCCTTGAGTCTGCCTCGCGCCAACTCAAGTAGTGCCTCAATTCTTTCGAGACTGTAAACGCGCCGGACCAGCTGAGCAAGAATAGCGCATTGATAGCCAGACCCTGTGCCAATCTCCAATACGGTATCCGGCACCTTCCCGTCTAAGAGAGCCTCGGTCATCCGGGCGACCGTATAGGGTTGGGAAATGGTCTGGCCATGACCAATCGGCAGAGCGGTCTCTTCATAGGCCCGGCTGGCAAGGGCTTCATCAACAAAAATATGCCTTGGTGTGTTGCGTAACGTTTCCAGAACAGCTGAGTTTTGAATGCCTTTTCCTTGCAATCGTTGTATAAGGCGCTCTCGCGTGCGCTGAGAGGTCATACCAATTCCCTGATGATGACGCTGCATCATCACTGATCAAGCCACTCTTTTACTGTTTGCAGGGCACTATGCCGAGTCAAATCGACTTGCAGTGGTGTCACCGAAACATAACCTTGGCGCACGGCATGGAAGTCGGTCCCTGGCCCTGCGTCTTGCTCGGCACCGGCTGGTCCCACCCAGTAAATCGTTCGCCCTCTAGGATCAGAACTTTTCACTACGGGCTCAGCTTTGTGCCGATGTCCCAGCCTGGTAGAGAGGAACCCCCTGAGTTGTTCATAGGGCATATCGGGTACATTGACATTCAGAATTACATTCTCTAATAGGGGAGCATCAACTAAACGCTGGACCAATTCTTGAGCGACCCGAGCGCCAGTTGTGTAATACTCAGGATCGTGGGAATTCATCGAGATGGCAAGCGCTGGCAAGCCTAGAAAACGACCTTCAGTTGCTGCTGCCACAGTGCCAGAATAGAGTACATCATCTCCCATGTTGGGGCCAGAATTGATGCCCGATACAACAAGATCAGGATCTGTATCCAATAATCCAGTTATCGCCAGATGAACGCAGTCCGTTGGCGTTCCGTCTACTCGGATAAAGCCGTTTTCCATGGTCCGAACACGAAGAGGATTAACAAGCGTCAGCGAGTTACTGGCACCACTACGATCCTGATCAGGTGCAACTACCGAAATATCGCCAACAGCAGATAGCTGTTCAGCCAACTTAAGAAGGCCTGGAGCCTGATAGCCATCGTCGTTACTCAAAAGGATTTTCATATGCGTACAATATACTGGAATTGTTTCACCTTCTCACCCTCCAATGCAGTTCAATCTAATCAATAGGAATAAAATTCTCTTCTGCGAATTATTGTGAGCAATAGTGATACCATGCTATATCGGCTCTATATGAGGGTAAGTAGCCCATACGATGAATGATCAAAATGACAACAGCGATGATATAGCTCTTTTTATTAAAGAGCTTGGCGATGTCCAACCACTACTTGAAAAGCGTATTGCCCCTTACCGGCGTCGCTTGCCTCCAAGACCTTTGAATCTACCAGTAGGAGATGAAGATGAGGAGCAGCTGGATCACTACTCAGACCAGGAAATTGAAACCCCTGAGGAACTCTATTTCATGCGACCAGGCATACAACGCCGAGTCATGCAGGATTTACAACGTGGATATCTGGAAATTGGCGCTGAGCTCGATCTACATGGTCTGACGGTATGTTATGCCCGTAAGGAGCTCAACTACTTTTTAAAGATGTGTCATCAACGACACATTCGCTGCGTGAGAGTTATTCATGGCAAGGGGTATCGATCAGAAAGCCAACAACCTGTACTCAAACAAAAGCTAAATCTGTGGCTGCGCCAAAGAGAGGATGTGCTTGCCTTCACCTCAGCTACCCGACGGGATGGAGGTACAGGTGCTGCCTATATACTGCTCCGGAACCCAAATAAAAGTATGAGTAGATAGTTTCTACACATCTATACCCAGCCGCAGATTGCAGGTTGAAATCCCGCCAATACCAAGTAAAATGCTTGGTTATTAACCTGCAGCACAAGATCCATCACCATCCGATGGCACCTCCCTGCAATCAACTCGACTGCCCAGGACTGTAAGATTGGGCATTATTGTCCAACAGGAGAATACGACATTGGCAATCAGAATAAAGAGTCAATGGCACGACGAGGACGCTTCTCGTTCATCCGAGGAAATCGGAGGTGCCATCGCTTTTATCGCATGGCGGCTCGGATTAGATAAAGCGGTCACACTACATGGTGAACATTTTACCTACCAGAACGATGAACAACGGCTCGCGGTAATTGCGGAATACCTGACTTTCCAAGTACAGATCACCGATCGCTTGATTCATCAAATGATTGATAATGAAACTCGGGTGGCTATCATCACATCGCTGGTGATGAAACTAGCAGACCACTATCGTGACAACGCAACGGATCTGCTCGGTCCTGGTGAGCATGCCAATCATTTCATCGCTCTCTACAACATACGCTCAACGGAATATGCCGAATTCAACTTTAGCGATGAAGGTCCTAGCTATCCATTCTTGCGCCATCTCGGTTTTGAGATTCAGCAATTAATGGGTGATGAGGAACACAACAATCGCTGGGTGATCGACCAAGTAATGGATGTAGATGGACCAGAAGTCTACAAACAGCTGGCCCGTGCACTCAGAAATCTATTTGACTAGGAAAAATCATGCGTCCTGCTCATCTGCTCACTATCCTTGAATTAGAATTCATTAGCACCCGTGCGGGTCACCACACACCAGTGATGTTGTGGGGACCACCTGGCGTTGGTAAATCGGATATGGTTCGGGAGGTGGCACTTAAGCAACAAGCTCCGGTTATCGATATTCGCCTGTCACAAATGGAGCCTAGCGACTTGCGGGGCATTCCATTTCGTGTCAATGGAACTGTTGACTGGGCCATTCCTTCGATTTTGCCAGATACCGAAAGGCATGGTCCAGAGGGAGTCCTTTTTCTTGATGAAATCACGTCTGCCCCCCCTAGTGTCTCGGCAGCCGCCTACCAACTCATTCTTGATCGTCACCTGGGTGAATATGAGGTACCACAAGGGTGGGCTATTTTCGCTGCTGGCAACCGTCAGGGAGACCGAGGTGTTACCTACAGCATGCCAGCGCCACTGGCCAACCGCTTTTCTCATTTCGAGGTGGAAACTAACCTAGATGACTGGGTCGCCTGGGCCTACCGCAACCACATTGATGAGCGTATTATCGCCTTTCTGCGCTTCCGCCCAGAGCTGTTATTTGATTTTGACCCAACACATAACCCGGTTGCATTCCCCTCACCCCGCTCTTGGGAGTTTGCCCATCGAGCTTTACAGAAATTTGTCATCCATCCGCAACTGCTTCAAGGCGCCTTACAGGCCTGCATCGGGCCTGCTGCCGGAATTGAATTGAACGCTTTTATCAACAGCCTAGACAAAATGCCAGACTTGGATGGTATTCTACGTGGAGAAGATATCCCAGCTCCGACCGAGATCGATTTACAATATGCAGTCGCTTCCGCTCTAGTGGGTCGTGCCATACGTGCTCATGAAGAGGGCAATGGTAGTGAGGTGCATGGACGTATCCTGGAGTATGCTGAACGCTTTCCTCAACGAGAAATGGGCGTCATGTTGGTATCTGATATGCATCGTGCTGTGGGTGATGCCCTGTTTGCAGTTCCCCAATTCAACGATTGGGCCCAGGCAATCTCGGATGTGATGCTATATGAATGAGGGGAATATGACCAACTTAATGGCTCTCCTCAGCAGAGGGCGGGTCTAGGATGGACCAGGAGCAGATTGAAATCAAACTTGCTGCTGCTCGTACCAAATTGATTCTGGACAAGCCCTTTCTAGGTGCATTAGTGATGCGCCTTCCCATGCAGCAAGCCAATTCTGACTGGTGCCCTACCACAGCTACAGATGCACGAGCTTTCTATTATAATTCAGAATATATCGATCAATTAAGCTTGGATGAAACCCAATTCATGCTGGCTCACGAAGCGCTGCACTGTGCCCTATCTCACTTTGCACGACGTCAACACCGAACCAAACATCACTGGGACATGGCCTGTGACTACGCTATCAACCCCTTACTCACCGGGGATGGCCTCAAGCCTCCGCCTGGTTCTTTGATGCTGCCACAATTCAATGGCATGACGGCTGAGGAGATCTACCCCTGCCTGGATGACAAGAACGACGATAAACCTCTAGATAACCACATCTATGACCAGGACAATAGCAAAGGCTCAGGCAGCGGCACCTCTGAAAAGGATTTGGCTAAAGATAATCAGCAAAACGATACCGAAAGCGAAGGCGATGAGCATGATAACCCCCAAACAGGCTCGGGCTCATTTTCATCCAAACCTCCACCTCTCTCCCCTGATGAGGCTGAGACCCTGAGTATTCAGTGGCAACAACGAATGGCTGGCGCCGCCCAGCAAGCGAGGCAAGTTGGCAAACTGGATGGCGCGATGGCGCGGATGGTCGATCACCTATTACAGCCGCAACTTTCTTGGCGACTTCTGCTGGCCCGGTACATGACGGCAATAGCTCGCGATGATTTCAGTTATATGCGCCCCTCTCGCCGGGAGGGCAGTTTTATTCTACCCAGCCTGCGTAGTAACCAAGTAGAATTGGTTGTTGCGCTGGATACAAGCGGATCAATACAGGATCATGAAATGGGGGAATTTCTTTCAGAAATCAATGCCATGAAAGGTCAGATGCGAGCCAGAATTACACTGATTGCCTGTGATTCAGTGATTGCCGAGGAGGCTCCTTGGATATACGAAGCATGGGAAGAGTTTCAACTGCCACAAAAAATCACTGGAGGCGGCGGAACCAGCTTCGAACCTGTTTTTGATTGGATATCAGATCAAGCTCTGAAACCTGATTTATTGATCTACTTTACCGATGCGCAAGGCGCTTTCCCGCCACATGAGCCACACTACCCCGTGATATGGCTGGTTAAGGGTAAGGAAAAAACACCCTGGGGTCAGCGCATCCAGCTCAACTAAAGGAACCCACCGAAGCAACTCAAGCGCGGAGCAATGCCGCGTTTGAGCGCCATAGAAATCGCCGTTTTTTAGGGCGGTGGGGATGTTAAACCTAAAAAAATCAGTTGACCGCTCCATTCTAATTGCAGGTTTCTGATTTTGAAGAAAATAGCTTCGATGGTTAGGGTCACCTACTAGGTGAATCACGCTACAACGTGAATGGCACGCTTGTGGCGGCACATGGCAGCCTTGCAACTCCTTGGAATAGCAGGCTATTCCGCGTCGTTGCGTCTTGCCCTGCACCACCACAAGCGCACTCTTCACGCTGCCCAACTGATCTTTTTAGGTTAAAGAGGCTTTTTCAGAGTAAAGGCACCTCGCAGATCGCCAAGCTTAAAGCCTACAGCTTTATCCTGGGGATAGAGTTCATTCAATTTAGCGCTGACTGGCGCTTCGATATCTGAACCATGGCACTTAAGGCAGACCTCACCGGTTGGTATTGCTTTCATCATGCGAAAAACCTTCTTGCCCTGCTCTTCCACAACCTCAGCCTTAAGCAGTTTCATTGGATCTTCACCAGCCGCTTTGCGGGTTTCAAACTCCTCCATCACCGCACTCTCCCAAGCATCTGGAAGGTTATCCTGGTTTCGCACTTTCAGGCTTGTTCTCCCTACGCTCCAGCCACTTGTTTGTGAGTGAGCCTCAGCAATATGGGGGGCGACCTTCTCACAGGTTGTAATGGATCCAACCGGCCCCTTCTCCTTCATACTTCTCTTCAGTTCCCCTTTGAGATCACCAACAAAAGCCTTTATGATTCCCTTGCCTTCCGCTATATTGGCCTGTATAGCCTCATCAGCCAGCGTGGTTCCGCTCATCAACACTGCTGCTAGAAACAGTGCAACATTTTTCTTCAACATAATGAAACTCCATAGTAAATATCTAATTTTGAGTCGAACTAGCAAGACACCACTGCGCCCCCTGTCCAGACGGTTGATCGTGAGGCGTAGATTAAAACAAAATAATTTTATGGCCAACCGTATAATCCATTGACAAATGAGATGATCCCTATTATTTATAAATACCCAACTAACTGGGAACTATTAGGTCTTGTGATGAATCAGTTAATGGCATGACAAACACTATGCCGCATACCTACAAGATACTACTTTTTGTCACAACCCTTCTGATGACCGTCATCAGCTCCGCTACAGAACCAGCAGAAAAAGCCATTAAATTGCCTGAACTGAGCCCCTCCTCGGATCAGCACCTTACCCCAAAAGAGGAAGCTATTAAATTGCCTGAACTGGGCCCCTCCTCGGATCAGCACCTTACCCCAAAAGAGGAAACCATTAAATTGCCTGAACTGGGCCCCTCCTCAGATCAGCACCTTACCCCAAAAGAGGAAGCTATTAAATTACCTGAACTGGGCTCTTCCTCAGATAAATACCTTACCCCAGAAGAGGAAGCCAGGCTTGGTAGAGAGTTTATGCTCAGTGTGCGAAAAGCCAGCTCTGTACTGGATGATCCTCTGCTCAACGAATATATCCAGTCATTAGGTAAAAAACTGCAAAAACATAGTGATGCCGTTGGTGAGGATTTCGATTTTTTTATTATTGATCAGTCTGAAATCAATGCATTCGCTGGACCCGGTGGTCACATAGGCATCTACAGTGGGCTAATCCTTAATACCCAGACAGAAAGTGAACTAGCATCAGTCATTGCTCACGAAATCGCTCACGTCACACAAAAGCACCTCACACGCGCTTTTGACGCTGCCAATCAAATCAATGGCAAGACAGCAGCCTTGATCCTGGCATCAATTCTGGTGGGTGCTGCAGCAGGCTCTTCTGATGCAAGCATCGCAATGATGACAGGAGTACAGGCCAGCGCCATTCAGGAACAGATCAACTTCACTCGAAGTAATGAAGAGGAGGCAGATACGGTAGGCATTGGCATTCTTGCCAAGTCTAATTTCGACCCCCGCGCCATGCCGGTATTCTTTGAGCGTCTGGCCCATGCCAGTCGACTTTATGACTCAGGCATTCCAGAAATGCTACGTACTCACCCAGTCACTACCAACCGAATTGCGGATGCTCTAGAACGGGCGGAAAAATACAGTTATCGTCAATATCCTGGTGAACTCAGCTACTACCTAACTCGGGAAGCATTACGTGTCAGATCATTTAATGAGCCAGGCAAAGCGGTGAAGCACTTTGCCTCTGGCCTGAGCGAGGGCCGGCATCTTAACCAAGAGGCGCATGAGTATGGTTATGCTCTAGCGCTGTCGGCTAATCACCAAGATGCTAAAGCAGAACAGATCATCGAAAAGTTACTGCAACAGAAGCCCGATCAAACGGAATATATCGTGGCCTCGGCAAACATTGCGAAAAAATTAGGCAAAAACGACAAGGCGCTTAAAATCCTCGACACCTCTTACAGCCTAACACCAGAAAACTATCCCCTCTCAATTACTCTGATCAAAACACTTACGGAACAGAATCAACTCACTAAGGCGCGCAAGATAGCCCAGCAAACGATTGCACTGCGAAATAACGACCCCATACTCTATCGCCTGTTGAGTAAAATTGAGGAATTAGATGACCATCAAGCCGAGTCTCATCGTATGCTAGCCGAAGCCTATGTCATCAATGGCGAATACAGACTGGCGGTACAACAGCTTGAGGTAGCCCTGAAAAAGGTCGATCAAACCGACTTCTACCAAACCTCAAGAATCGAATCCAGCCTTAACAAACTTCGAAACATGGTTAAGGCTCAAGATCAAGCCGACCGCAAATAGACTCTGCATTGTAAGCGACGATTGAGTAGAGCCCCTCTCCCATTCTGGTAAACCCCAATTCAAGCCGAAGCAAACCCAAACCAATACTGCAGATGACTCGCTCTAAACATCACAAAGCACTAATATTTCAACTTTTTTTACTTGATATCGCCCTATGTTTCGGTATTCTTACGACCTACCTGCAAAGGTATTGTGCGTCGGTGAATATATTAACTAATCAGACCAACGGGGTATTTCCTCACAATTTACTGAAACAATGGAGGGCTCAATTGACTCAGTAGTCGCAACTTTTCATGATAGAAGTTGTTCTAATACCCCAGAATATTGCGCGAAAATAGCCTTCCCTCCCATTGGGAAGGGACACTATCGCTCTGCCTGGGCCTATTCTTCATCGCAATAATGGCAACCTATAACGAAAACAGCTGAAATATATTTGCGCTAACACCCTAATGTCATCATGTGACATAACTTTAGGAAAGTTTCAGCTTGGCTATCCGATCACTAAAAATGAGGTAATGAAATTGACCAACCCATTCAGTTTCATAAAAATGTTAATCACTAACCTTTCTCAGTTTGGAGAGAATGAATGAGTACTGAAATAAAACGCAGGATCTTCCTTAAAAGATCACTCGCAGCAGGAACGGTCGGTGTTGCAGCAGCAACTGGCCTGCTGGCACCTCAGCAGGTTCTTGCGGCCTGGAACAAGACTGCATTTGAATCGAAAGACCTTCCAGGCGCACTGAAAGCGCTACTAGGCAGCTCCGATACAGCAGAGTCTGCCGACATAAAAGTTAAGGCGCCTGACATTGCAGAAAATGGTGCTGTTGTACCTATCACGGTCGACACCAGTATGGAAGGTATCGAGTCTATTACTGTCATCGCTTCAAATAATCCAGTACCACTGGTTGCTAATTTTATCATGGGCACAGGTGCCTTAGGTTTTGTCTCTACCCGCATTAAGATGGGAAAAACCGGTGATGTTATTGGGGTGGTTAAAGCTGGCGGCAAACTCTACAGCGCCAAAAAAGAAGTCAAAGTCACCATTGGTGGTTGTGGCGGCTAATCACATCTAAACCCTTCCCACCCAATTGAATACGAGGAATCAATATGGCTAAATCAATAAAAATCCGTGCCAAGGAGAAGGACGGTGTGACCACTGTCAAGGCCTTAATGACCCATCCCATGGAAACGGGTGGTCGAAAAGATAAAAAGACCGGCAAAGCTATTCCAGCACACTTCATTCAGGAAGTGCTGTGTAAACATAATGGCAATACCGTCATGACGGCTGAATGGAGTGGAGGCGTTTCCAAGAATCCATACATCTCTTTCAAATTTTCTGGTGCTGCAAAAGGTGATGAGGTGGAACTCTCCTGGACTGACAATAAAGGTCAAAGTGACAGCATGACCAGTAATATCAAGTAAGCCGATATTAGAAAACAATAAAAAGGGCGCTTTCATGCGCCCTTTTATCTCTTAGGTCTCTTTTTTTGGTTCTCCTTCAGTAGCCTCTTCCTCTAATAATTTTGCCCACTCCTCCTCGAGTGAACCAACCTCAGGTGCTTCAGATTCAGCCGATACTTCATCCATTTCTGGAATCTCGATATCGACTTTATCCAGATCATCCACCTTTGACTCTCCACTGGAAGACTCTTCCTCAAGCAGTTTACCCCACTCCTCTTCGAGTGAGCCTGCCTCAGGCGCTTCAGATTCAGCAGATACTTCATCCATTTCGGGTATCTCCATATCGAGATTATCCAGGTCATCTACCATCGATTCGCCCACCTGCTCACGCTCTGGCGGATCGGAGTTCTGAATCATCTCATCCGCCATCTCCATGACTTCATCAATGATTTCAGAGACCTCTTCATCAACATTTTCAGATGTTTCAGCTTGACTTAGCATCTCACCAGCAAGTTCTGCGGCCGAGGTATCTTTATTTGACAAAAAGGCTGACGCCGTTATCTCCTGTTCCGTCATCTCGGGGATTGTCAATTCATCTTCGTTGACGCTATCTGGTTGGTTCTTTATCTCACTCTGATTCGCAGTAGGGCCCTCTACGGCAACTTTTTCATGCGAATCAGTCATCGCCTTAGAGCTAGCTGCTGGTTCAGTCGGGTTAATGCTATTGCCCACCTCCCCGAAACCATCTGAAAACATGGTGGAGTACTCATTCAACATGCGCCCCATGGTATCCATCGTAACCTTAAGCTCATCTGAAAGTCGTTTATTTTCAGATCGCAGTTCGTTAATCTCCTCATCTGCGTTAGCAGATACCACGGTTTTTCCTAAATCTTGGTCATTGGCTGCTGCAGGCTCAAGAGATTGATAACCCAACACCAAATTTTCTACATCCACATCCATCTGCTGTAGAAAGAGTTCATCGTCACTCATAAAACCATTGAGTACATTCTGATAGAGTAGCTTCTCAAGCTGCACAATATTACGCAGCGTCTGATCCAAAAGCACACCCTGCAGCTGATAGCGCTCTTCTAATAGCGCTTTTAGGCGTTCCGTACGTTTTGGTAGATCAGCTTGCACCCGTGCAGCCAAATGTTGTGCTGCTTTGCGAATGCGCTGTTTACGCAACATAGTAAATAACACTAACAAAGCACTGAGAATAACCAATCCAACCATCACTTCGACAAAAATCAACGCTGTCACTGAGCCGATTTCAATCATGATCCTTTCTCCACCTCACCGGCATCTGATTGCTCAGGTCTATCGATAAGTGTAATCATATTTCGCTGTTTCGATTGGTGCATCCACCAGAAGATACCCCCGCCTAAAAGAATCATCACCAGATTGAACACCCCAAACCAGATTGAAGCACTAACCCAATCACCCCCTTCATCTTCTTGGGGAATAACCTCAGGCTCAGGCTCAGGTGTTGGTTTCGCCTGCGGTACTGGCTTCTTAGGCTCAGGCAGCGAAATCGGCTCAACGGGAGGTTCCGGTTCAGCAGGCTTCATACCCTCAACCTCAACAGGGCTATCGAGATAGGTAATAATCTCGCCTTGCAGACTCTTCGCAATTGCCTTTATTGCAACCTTTCTTGTACCGGAAAAACCCATCAGATCAATCACTCCGGCACCGGACTGGCCTGTTACTGATTGAATCTCAAAAGGAACCTGGACCCCGGATTCATCTTCCAACCAAGCTTCCAGTTGCAGGCTTGCCGGATTAATTAACTTATCATCAGCAACCACTTTCACATCCAAAACCTTCCCATCACTACTTGGTAGCAGATTCAGGCTTACAGGAGGGACTACCTCATAGGTCATACGCCGCTCCCTGACAAAAGTGGGGGTGTTGGCATTGATCACCAGTTCACCTAACCCACCGCTTAGAGACTCACCACCAAAAGTCATGGTAAACAAACCATCACCAGACTGCTGATCTGGTTTACGTCCATCATCCTGTAAGGGTCTGGCCTCAGAAACGCCACCAATATCACTTGTTGTGGCCGAAACATTCACCACCTTAAGGAACTCCTGCTTCTGAATCGTTTTGCCATGATCGGTAAAACTGACCATATAGGGAGTTGATTGACCCTGTATCAGACGATTCGGCAATTCTGTGGTATGCATCTTTAGATCGGTTACCACCATTACCCGATTATCTGGATCCACTTCGGCGCGAATACGCCATTCACCCGCCTTAGGATCTGAAATGGTGAGCATGTCGTAACCCTCATCTCGATGCCAACTCACTGACACAGGCGCGTTCTTCGCGTTGAAAGAGGTACCGTCTGGTGAGATCACCTCGGTTGGCTGAGCGCCTAGCTTATGAAATACCAATAAGGTCGCTTCAGTAATACTCGAATCAATAGTGAATTTATTATCCTTAAGCGGAACAGCATCAGGCTTCCCGACCTTCTCAAAGATCCTCAAGAACACCTTTTGCAGCTGATCTGCCGTCTTAGTTTGTTCATACCAACCGCCTGTCGACTCCGCCAATGCCCTCATTAATTCATGGTCAGCATTGCTTGACAGAGCAATGGTATGGACTGTGACCGCATTCTGCTTCAGGCTAGGGAGTATCTTTTGCAAAATACGCTGTTTAGATGCGCTATTTTTCGCCTTGTCCTTTGAAATATCTACCATGCCATCCGTCAGCAGGATAACACTACGACGATAGGGGCCAGGAGAGCCATTCCAATCCTCTGTTGAACGCTTTAAAGCATCCTCGATATTGGTAAATTGACCTGGAGAACCGATCGATTTAGAACTTTTTCTTGCCCTCTTTTTCCATGCACTATCCACTTTGCCCAGAGGAATTTGCATGTTCACATATTGCCCAAAAGTCCAGACACCGGCACGTGTCTCAGAGGATAGCAGCCCAACCAACAGACGCAGTGCTGGACGGCGAAGATTTTCTGGGTCATTCTTTTTCATACTGCCGGAGACATCAATGAGGATACGAACATCCGCCTTTTTATCATCTCCCAAAACCTGACTGCTCCAAACCAACGCCATCATCAGTACGATGAACATAACTCTGGCATTTCCATTCATCATTCGGTCACAACCTCGGCTGTATGAAGATACGACCACCAAGTGATCGAATTGGATTCCTCACTTATTTAGCGGCATATTAGGATATCTCTTTAATTCCTAATGCCGTAACTGCACAGCTTAAGAGAAAAAATATTACTAGCACATATTGTTTTCAGCGCAGAAACATCTACCATGGGAAACCTATTTCTAACCAGAATCAGTGGATCAGGCACCAGACTAAGAGGAAAATCAGCATGAGTGAGCATCAGCTCCACAACCTTACCCCCCAGCAGGCATGGCAAATGATGCAGGACGACTCTCGTGCAATCCTGGTGGACATCCGTTCAAGCATGGAATTTCTATTCGTTGGTCATCCAAAGGGAGCGGTACATATTCCCTGGATCGATGAACCAGACTGGACAGTCAACCCACATTTTGTAACCGACATTCGAAAGTTGCTGCTCGGTGGCAGCATCTGCACCATAGACGAGGGTTGTGCTCCGGTAATTCTGATCTGCCGAAGTGGAAAGCGATCTCTTGAAGCGGGTAAAGCGCTACTCAATGCAAATTTTATCCGTGTCTACCATGTTGATGAGGGCTTTGAAGGTGACCTGGATGAAGAACATCGCCGCAGCACCCTCGGCGGCTGGCGCTTTCATGGCCTGCCCTGGGAGCAGTGCTAATTACGACAATAGTTTCATTACACTGCTTATTTTGAAACTTGCTAAAAAATAGACCTACCCACATAATTCCGCTATTTTATCCTGCCAAATTTAGAGAGAAATAGGGCTAACAGTATACTAAAGGACGGATATCTGACGCACAAAACCATTTATACAGCGTATAGATACAGCCCAACAGCTAGCATAAGCAAAACAGACTCTATCATTAGAAATTACTCACTTTCTAACTAGCCAAAGGAGCGTTTCAAGCCGTCACCAACCGGCTAAGTTTGCAATAGGTCGTGAAAACCCACGTCGGGGTGCTTCCTCAGCCTCGACCTTTGGAAGGATTGGATCATGCTGGTGAAAGGTAAAGCACCAAGCTCTTATCCGCTGCGCAAGCAGGAGCTGATTGCAGAGATCCGCGAGGGGGGCGGGGAAAATGCCCCGTTACAAGGCCCATAAGGGCATCTTTTAACAAGGAGTGTTTATGGCTGTTTTTGTTTTAAACAAACAGAAGAATCCACTGATGCCGTGTTCGGAGAAACCCGCACGGCTGTTGCTTGAACGTGGCCGAGTGATCATCGTTCGTCGCTATCCGTTTACGATCCGACTTAGGGATCGGGTAGGTGGTGAAACTCAGCTGTTACGGCTCAAACTCGACCGGGGGAGTCGTACAACCGGTTTAGCGCTGGTGCACGAAAAGAAGTTGGTGCGTTTCGATACACACTTGCTACACAATCCTGAAGTCAGCGGCGTCGCCTACCAGCAGGGTGAGCTGGCCAGTTACGAGGTACGCAAATATCTGCTCAAGAAATGGGGTCGGTGCTGGACCTTATTCCACACACGACAAGCAACCAGCCTGCCGGTTGAAACCAGCACGGACGGACATACCAAGTTTAATCGTTCACGTCTAAATATCCCCAAGACGCATGCACTCGATGCCGCCTGCGTCGGCACCGTGGCAACGCAGTGACGGCTATGCTTATTTCCCACAACCAGCGATAGCATGGAATAAAAAGGAGGCAGCGAGACAGGCCGCCTGATGGCGGACGCTATCCCTCCCCGACCTGAAGAGCGGGGTTTCTCGCGTAGAATCGGATGAAACTGAAACGAACCATAATGATGATACAACATCAAACCTTTTCCCTGTTTGGCCTCAATGTTGCGCTGATATGCTGCCTTTTAACAATCGACACCCAAGCCTCTGTCGATCGCAATCTTCAACTACCGCCTCAAGGAGAAGTTCCTAGTGCCAATGAGATAGCCAGGCAAGTCTATTTCGCCAATCATTTCTTTGCATTTAGCAATTTCTCTATTCAACGGCGTGGTCGCACATCGAGCGTCTTAATCAACCACTCATCCAGGGGTAAAGACTCGGTATTAAGCGTGGAACGCCACCTGAACAATAACTATGAACAGGAACCAGGTCAAGCCATTCAATCGAGGGATCTGGCGATCTTCCATTCCGGTAAGTTGCGAGGCACTGGGATGTTGGTAACGGAATATACAGATGAGAAAAAAAGCAAAGATTATATGGTCTGGTTACCTTCGCTACGCAAAATCAGACGTTTCGCCCAACCGCAGCATGACGATTCTTGGGGGGGAAGTGTTTTTACTTTTGGTGATGTTACATTGCGCAAGCCAGAAGATGAGACTCATGAACTGATAGGCATCAAAAAACTTCGCACCTGCCTTGGGGTCATTGAAAACCTGGAAGGTAAACTCTATCGCTTTGCGGGCGAATTACCAGAGCGCAGCTGTCGACATATCGGCAAAGAGGTATATGGATTAAAAAGCACCACCAAATTCGATTCCTGGTGGTATGACTATCGCATTAGCTATATCGACACCAATAGCTATGCCGATTATCGCACACTCTATTTCAAAGATAACAAGCTGATCAAGATTATCGACAGGGATTGGGGGTTGGCCAATACAGGAGATGCAGGTGATCCACGAGCACTATTTTGGAAATATTGGTATGGCCTGAATCTACAAACTGGCCAACAAAGCTGGGCAGTCATCCCGCAAGAGGTGGTTGAGTACAACAGTAATCGTGGAAATTCTTTCTGGACTGAAAAAACCTTGAGAAAAATTAAACGTTAGCTATTCTGATTGACTGGCAGATTCGACTACCCAGTGGCCATTCAGAAAATGCGCAAAACATCTAACCCACAACATATTTGTGGCAAATTTTAAAAGAATGTAGTATTTGTACTATCATTATGAGCAGTGTCACTATATCTACATTGAAGCAGATATCGCTACATACATGGTAGACCATGGAAAATTCATATTGAAAAAATAGCCCCAGATTCAGCTTGATGATGAATTTACAAAGAAGTGGCAGTCTTGAACTACACTAAGGAATATTTGGGGAAATGTGCCAAGGTGGCCATACCTCAGCAGGATGCATCCACCTATAATCCGGTAACATGTTCATTAATGAAACTTCATATATTAATTGTGATAACAGGCTGTTATCACCTTATCTTGATAAAACACCGGATCTGGCTCACTCCTCTCACAGAGCAACACGGGGAGGTGTTCACGTGAAACGAGCATTGACTAAAGTAAATTTGCTTCACTGCCTACCGCTGATTCTGAGTAGCTTCGCATTATCGCCTGTACATGCTGTAGAAAAGGGCTATATCGATGCTGTTCAGGCTGATCTGGATGAGTTCACTAGCGGCAAGTTTGAGCCACCTCCCGAATCAACTTGGGTCGGCTCGCTAGAGAGCCAAACAGGTGGTTCCAGTAACTCTTTTAATAAACTGAAAAATTTCTCTTCCTATGTAAAAGAAAAATCTCCTGGTAGCTATATTTTCTACGCTAAACTACCTACCTCCTATCAGATCCGCCTTCAGCAAGAATATCTGGCAACTGGAGATATTGAGCAACTCAAGAGAAACATATTCAAATATTCCCGTGAAGTAAAGAAGCAAAAACGGTATGCCCGATGAAACTTCAAAGAGAAGCCGTGATGTCCACCTTTAACATCGTTTCAATAGCAGGCAGGAGTTGCCTACTGCTTTGCTGCCTTTTATCGACAGGAACAGATGCTTCTGTTGACCGGAGTCTCGAGTTACCACGCCAAGGGGTAACGCCTACAGCAGATGAAATTGCTCGGCAAGTCTATTTCGCTAACCACTTTTTTTCGTTCAATAATTTCTCCATCGACCGTCGTGGACGTACTATGAGCGCGCTAATCAACCGTAGCTCCGACGGAAAAGAGAGCGTAATAACTTTAGAGCGCCACTTAAATAACAACTATCACTCAAACTCAGATATCCTATCAAGGGACTTGGCAATCTTTCATTCCGGCAATATGAAAGGCACCGGCATGTTAGTCACCGAATATGTCGATGATGAGAGAAGCAAAGACTATATCACCTGGATACCTTCTCTACGTAAGATTCGACGATTCTCTCAGCCTCAGTATGAGGATGCTTGGGCAGGTAGTGTTTTCAGCTTTGGTGATGTCACATTGCGCAAACCTGCGGATGAGACCCATGAACTGATCGGAACTAAAAAGTTCCGTAGTTGCTTAGGTGTCATTGAAAACCTGGAAGGAAAACACTATCGCTATGTCGACATATTACCCGAACGAAGCTGTCGCCATCTTAACAAAGAGGTCTACGGGCTAAAAAGCACCACCAAATTCGATTCCTGGTGGTATGACTATCGCATAAGCTACGTCGACACCACAAGTTTCGCCGACTATCGCACACTCTATTTCAAAGATGACCAACTTATCAAAATCATTGATCGGGATTGGGGACGAGTCAATCCTAATAAGGATGAGGGCGATCCCAGGGCACTGTTCTGGAAATCCTGGTATGGCCTTGACTTGCGTACCGGTCAAGAAACCTGGGCAATCGTCCCACAAAAAGCAGTGAAATATAACACAAACCTCAGAAACTCTTTCTGGACCGAAAAGACTTTGCGAAAAATTAAACGCTGAATCACTCTTTGATGCCAACGCCTCTTGATAACAGCCGGAGGCTGAGGCTAGTGAGAAGGATAATGAATCCCAATATAATCGCTATGGCAATCCGTACATCAATATCAGAAACACCAAGGATGCCATAGCGAAAGGTATTGATCATATACAAAACTGGATTGACCATTGAGACCTGTTGCCAGAATTCAGGCAACAACCCTATTGAGTAGAAAACACCCCCTAAATAGGTCAGTGGCGTCAATACAAAGGTAGGAACGATAGAAATATCATCAAAACTCTTTGCGTAGACCGCATTGATAAAGCCTGCCAGAGCAAATAGCACTGAGGTAAGCAGGAAGACCAACAGGGTCAGACCATAGCTGTGGATACTCAAATCGGTAAACAGCATCGATATAATTGTCACCACAATACCAACCAACAGACCGCGAGCAATACCGCCGGTGACATAACCAGCCAGTATCACCCAATTGGGTACGGGAGCAATCAGCAATTCTTCGATATAGAGCTGCAATTTGGTACTGAAAAAAGATGAGACCACATTGGAATAGGAGTTCTGAATCACTGCCATCAGAATCAATCCAGGCACGATGAAATCGATATAGTTGTAGCCATCCATTTCGCCAATACGTTCACCAATGAGCTTACCAAAGATAATGAAGTAGAGTGTTGTGGTTATCGCGGGAGGAAGAATGGTCTGCATCCAGATTCGACTAAAACGCAGTATCTCCTTTATGACGATGGCCTGATAGGCTATGCGGGTATTGCGCCAGTATTTCATGACATCTCTCCCTGCTGTTTTGAGCGATCAACCAAATCAATAAATAACTGTTCAAGTCGATTCTGCTTATTGCGCATACTGGCCACATCTATTCCCAACCGGGATAGATGCTCAAACATGCTATTTATCCCCGTCTCTCTTGGCACGGTAACCTCAAGGGTTTGGGCATTAATCAGCTCAGCCTGATAACCAGGTAGCTCAGGGAGCTGCTCAACCGGATTCTTTAAATCCAATACAAAAATCTCGGTATTCAACGTACTCAGTAGACGAGACATACTGGTTTGCTCAATAATCTTTCCCTGGTCAATAATGGCAATATTTCGACACAGACTTTCTGCCTCTTCCAGATAGTGAGTGGTTAAAATAATCGTAGTTCCCAGCTGGTTGATCTCGCGCATAAAACGCCACATGGTACGACGAATCTCTATATCCACACCTGCGGTAGGCTCATCAAGAATCAGCAGTTTGGGACGATGCACCAAAGCACGAGCAATCATCAGGCGGCGCTTCATACCGCCTGACAATTGACGCGCCATGGAATGCCGCTTATCCCACAAATCGAGCTGCTGTAGGACTACCTCCGCACGTGCGAAAGCCTCTTTTCGAGGGATGCCGTAGTAGCCAGCCTGATTCACCAGAATCTCCACCAAGGGCTCCCACATATTGAAGTTAAACTCTTGGGGCACCAAGCCAATTTGGCATTTTGCCTGCGCTTTATCTCGATCGAGATCAAAACCGTAAACAGATACCTGGCCATTTGTCTTATTACTCAGCGAAGCAATAATACTGATCATGGTGGACTTGCCCGCTCCATTCGGTCCCAGCAGAGCAAAAAAATCCCCCTGCTCTACGGTCAGATTGATCCCCTTAAGGGCCTCAAACCCGTTACGGTAAGTCTTGAAAAGATTGTTTATAACTAATGCGGTCACAGAATTTTTCTATCCGACAATGGGGAGCATGAAGTATACACAGATACCATTAAACCTAAAAAGATCAGTTGGACAGCGTGAAGTGTGCGCTTGTGCTAGCACATAACTGCGTTGCAATTCCTTGGAATAGCGGCCTATCCCAGACGCCGCTGCACTTCCATCCATAACGCCTGATAGGATCTGGCGGCTACACTATTTGGGGAAAACGCCTGCACCGGCATACGATGTATTCCCATTTTTTCAACATCACTGACGTATGGGATCTGGGCTTTCAGCAACTCACCATGCTTGTCCGGCAAGCTTTTCATCACATCCAGATGCATACGCTTGCGTCGGTCGACCATAGAGAAGAACGGCATTAACTCCAGTCCAGTGATGTGATGACCTTGCAGAAAATCGAGTAGTTGCTGATAGGTACGTAGCGATAAGGTGCTAGGAATCAGTGGCAGCAACAATCCTTCAGCTGCACTAAATATATTCTCTGAAACCAGTGAGATACTGGGTGGGCAGTCAAGAAGTACATAGTCATATGCCTTTGATAGTGGCCGCAACAGCTTGAATAGTTGTTTGGTAGGTTTTTTGGCATCTTCAAGCTGTAGATCCATATTGCGATAGGAAAAGTCTGCCGGCAACATATCGAGATTTTCAAAATCGGTCGCCTTGACCACATCATCCAAATCGAGTTTACCACTCAACAGTCGCTTCCTACCCCCTTTTACCTTGGGTTTGATACGAAAGTAGTAGGTGGCTGCTGCTTGGGGATCCAAGTCCCATATCAGGGTCCGATAACCCTGCATCGCCGCCAGATAAGCCAGATTGACCGCAGTGGCTGTTTTACCAACACCCCCCTTGATGTTGTATACACCAATAATGTGCATCAGCTCTCTCCGAACAGCTTATGAAAGACCCTTTGATTTGCCCTACTACTAAATGCTTTAAATAGGTCAGTAAATTCTTCTCTCTTTTCGGTCTGTTTTTCAAACAATTTCCCAACCAATATTCCCATCGCCATTAAAGCACTGGCCGGCGCTCCCTCTTTCAACATCTCATCACCGAATGCTTCAAGTGTTCTTGCCTGAACTTCCAGATCTTGATACTCACCCAGATTATCGAGAATGATTTTCAGTGCCTTAATAGACTTGCGAATATCCGATTTTGGATAGAGGCTTTGAAAAAATTCCATTAAATAGCGCAATTTTTTACACTGCTTTCGTAAATCATGCATACTCTCCGCCGGAGAATCAGCTGTAATCTTCGATCCCTCTTTCAGCAATCGAACATAGAGCTTGTGTATCTGATGATCTGCCAATTTTGCGATCGGCATGGTTGCCTTGGGTGCGGTAGGCTTATCACACAATGGAGCTTCCAGCCAGCTACGCCAAGATTTGATTAATTTTCGGAAATGTGGAGAGTTGAGTTTTTTAACCAACTCCGCCTGGACCATTTTATGGCGGCGCAATAGAAAGGCATGAAAAGGCTCAAGGTGAGGCTGAACCTCAATAGGGAGACTGGCACGATACGTTTCATATTGTAGCAGATAGACATCCAGATCTCTGGTTGGTCCTGTTACCGAACCAATCCAGCTAAAACCCTGCTTGAAGGGATCCAACTCTTGAGGATTAAAAACACCTTTGATCTGATTCATCGCAGAACGGGTACGGCGCGTTGCGACCCGCAAGTCATGGAGATATTCGCTATCAAGATTCATCCTTGCACCTGGAATGTTGGCCTCCAATGTATCGAGCAAGTGCGACATAATCAGCTTAGCAGTATGGTCTGAGCGCGCCTCAGGATCGAGGCAAAGGTGCATTTTGGAACTATAACCACCAACCTTGATACCAACACCCAAAAGAGCATCCAGGTACAAACCCCGCTCGCAGTGTTGCAATTTCAACTCTTGAAGACGCTGCTTAAGCTTTTCGAAATAGGTCTCATATCCCTTTAATGGTTTTAAATGGATACGACCATCAAGCGGTCCCGTCTGTCTGCGATTAATCGAGCGATAGCTATTCTGCTCCAAGACCACCCTAACCACAGTTTTTTCCTCACTGTCGAGAATCGATAAGGTTTGCCGCTGCTGCATAATAGAAACCTGGGGAAGCAGGATTCGCATTTCGAGCACAGATAGCAAACGCTCCGCCAAGGCACCGCGAGGAAGATCCTTGGCGAAACTGGGTGGTGTCTCGATACCTTGACACAAAGATGAACGTGGGGCTTTTTGGTCAACCCAACAGAGTCGATTCTGCTGCGCCTGCTCATGGATCAGTTCAGCACCAACCTGCCAGATTCTCCAATCGAAACTGTCATAATAGGTTTCCATCACCTTGGAAGCTGCTTCTTCTTTGAAGCCATTTGATTCCTTAAGAAAAGCTTTGAGTTGTTCCAAATCGAAACCTTCTGGCAGCAGGTAGGATATCTCTTGTAGTGCCATGGAACAGCCTCATATCATCAAATTGAACAGGTTAACTGAGCCAGGTTAACTGAGCCATGCATCTGAAACAAATGGATATGCAGAAGCGCCCCCTGTCCTGCACCACCACAAACACACGTTCATGTTGCCCAACTGACCTTTTTAGGGTGATTGATTGGAACATTTCAGTCTGCAACACTTTTACTGGCGATCTCAAACACATCCCTGGAGAGATCGGGCTGAGCAAGCACCCGTTCAAACTCACTTTGCATCTTTAACTGACGTGGTTCATCATAACGACGCCATCGACTCATCATGCGTAGCAAACGGGCTGCAATTTGAGGATTCAGAGAGTCAAGTGCAATAACCTGATCAGCTAGAAAAGCATACCCTGAACCATCGGCTGCATGGAAAGAGACTGAGTTTGCACTGCAAAAGACACCAACCAAACTACGCACCTTATTTGGATTCCGCAATGAAAAAGCAGGGTGATCCATTAACTTTTTGATGTGGGAGAGAGTTCCCGGAAGCTGCGAGATAGCCTGCACAGAAAACCATTTATCCATAACCAAAGGATCATTTTTCCACTTGGACTCAAAGGCACTCAGTGCAATCTGCCGCTGTTGAATGTCACGATGGGTAAGACAAGTAAGTGCCGCCATCACATCAGTCATATTATTTGCACGCTCAAACTGGTTCATACAGAGCCTATCGATCTCCTCTTCGCCCAACACCATCAGATAACTCAAGGAGAGGTTTTTTAGTCTACGACGGGCAATCGAATCGGATGTTATCGCGTATTGCTCCGTACAATTTTCATGGTAAATCTGGATCAATTCGCCACGCAGCTGTTTTGCCAAAGCAAGTCTCAGCCATTGGCGGATATGGTGAATCGCCTCCACATCAACAACCTCCATCTGATCAGCAATGGTTGCCTCAGATGGAAGAGTCAGTAACTCACTAAGCAACGCTTTATCCGCCAGCTGATCCATCAAGACCTTCTGAAAGGCTTCGATAAACCCTTCAGCCAACACGAGAGGCTGTCCCTTCTGATAGGCAAGAACCAAGCGTAAAAGTGTTTTTTGAGCTAGGGTATGTGCCGCATCCCAACGATTAAAGTCGTCCTGTTCCCGAGCCATCAGGAACATCAGCTCCTCATCGCTGTAGTCATACTCCAATATAATCGGTGCAGAAAACCCTCTCAGCAGTGATGGAACTGGTTTCTCAGGCAAACCGTAAAAACGGAAGCTTTGCTGAGCTTCGTTCAGCTCCAAAACTTGGCTGGTAACCGCACTTTGCTGATCTGGCTGTTGCCTTAATTCAAGCTCACCTCCTTCGCTATCGAGTAGGGCCATGGCGATTGGGATATGCAAAGGCAGCTTTTTCTCTTGCCCTGGGGTTGCGGGGGTTTGTTGAGTGAAACTGAGTTCATAGACCCCCTGTTCATCATCGTAGTCTGATTCGACCTGCACCTTTGGAGTTCCCGATTGACTGTACCAGAGACGAAACTGATCGAGATTCCGCTCACTGGCATCTTCCATACAACGAATAAAATCATCGGTTGTCACGGCCTGGCCATCGTGCCGCTGAAAGTAGAGGTCAGTTGCTTTACGGTAGGTTTCTGCACCCAGTAGATTGGCTTGCATACGCACCACTTCAGCCCCCTTCTCATAGACGGTAACGGTATAAAAGTTATTGATTTCGATATAGCTTTCAGGACGTACGGGGTGTGCCATGGGACCTGCATCCTCGGCAAACTGATGGCTACGAAGTAGTCGCACATCCTCAATGCGTTTGACACCACGTGAGCCCATATCCGCTGAAAATTCTTGATCTCTGAAGACAGTAAGCCCCTCTTTCAAACTCAACTGAAACCAATCTCGGCAGGTAATGCGGTTACCTGTCCAGTTATGGAAATATTCATGAGCGATAACCCCCTCTATCCCCTGAAAATCACCATCAGTTGCTGTATCAGGACGGGCCAGAACATATTTTGAATTAAAAATATTCAGCCCCTTGTTTTCCATTGCCCCCATATTGAAATCATTAACCGCCACGATCATGAAAATATCCAGATCGTACTCCCGCCCATAGTGCTCTTCATCCCAGGTCATCGCATGTTTCAAGGAAGCCATGGCATGATCACACTTATCGATGTTTTCAGGTTCAACGTAGATCTTCAGATCAACCACACGTCCCGATGATGTGGTATAGCTATCCTGTAGAAAACGCAGGTCGCCAGCCACAAGCGCAAACAGATAGCAGGGTTTTGGGAAGGGATCTTCCCAACGCACCAGATGTCGCCCATCTTCCAGATCTCTCTGTTCCACACAGTTCCCATTCGACAGCAACACCGGATAGGCTCGTTTATCCGCTATAATGGTGGTCACAAATTCGGCCATCACATCTGGCCGGTCCAGGAAATAGGTGATACGGCGAAAACCCTCTGCCTCACACTGAGTACAATACATGGTTCCCGACTGATAGAGACCCTCTAAAGCGGTATTCTCCCGAGGTCTAAGCTCAACCTCACTGGTCAGAATAAATTGCTTGGCTGTATTGGGAATGGTCAGCGAGTGTTCACTAAGTTGATACTCTTCCTTGCTGAGCGGCCGGCCATCCATCGCCAGACTCAGGAGTTGGATTTTTTCACCATCCAACACTAAGCTGGGATTAGGCTGACTGCAATCAGGATTCTTGCGAATATGTAGCCGGCTATTGACCCGCGTCCGTTCATTCTGAAGGTCAAACTCCAGCACCACCCGATCCACCAGATATTCCGGTGGCAGATAGTCTTTGAGGTAGATAGTCTTAGCATTATCAGTTCGCATGGAAATTCCTTTACTACGATGGGTGGTCTCAACAGCACGGTGATACTCTTGTGTAGGTAGTAGTGTGACTACTCCCCGCCCGGCGCAACAAGTTGCTTTGGGCGAGGCTTCTTGCTTCAACGTCCGTAACAATCAAGTGAATGATTGGATGACACAGACTCCGCAAGCGAAAACGACAGTCC
>JARRQF010000002.1:0-34965 GCA_037382065.1 Candidatus Thiodiazotropha sp.
TATGTCTGATTGGTTTTCTATCCCCTCATCCTGTCCTTCTCCCGGGAGGAGAAGGGACGCACGATGCTAGATTCTCTTATCTCTTGGCATATGCATACTTATTAAAGCTTTGCTAGGGTGAGAGGGCTTCAATAAGCACTGGGTGAATCTGTTCCAATACACTCTATATTTAGTCCGTGAGAATTTTCCTTGTTATACGCCCGCATTAATAGCCTCAATATCTTCATGGTCCACTGGTCGTGCAAGTACTTTTTTATAATTGACTAACTCTTCTATGGCCATCAATGGAATATTGATACCATAAACCATGCGATATTCAATATTAGAAAAATCAATCTCTAACCCAACCCACTTTTTGAGCGATGAATCAAATATTTCAACCCCCTTCGAGCTACCAACCTCGATTTTTGTCTCTCTATATATGAACTGGACGTATTTGACATTCCAGCCTTCGGCTTCTTCAATGTAGTGTTTAGCAGGTTTTGATATGTATTCCTGCCCCAGGCTAACTATAAGATCAAAGTAATCGTCAGGCACAAATATATCGATATCATTGATCATGCGTTTTGATCCGTACACAAATGCAGCAAAGCCACCACATATTAAATATGGAACCTTATTGCGAACAAATAAGTCGTTTATCCAGCTAACGGCGGTATTGCTCATGTTTTAATTTTTAACCTAGAATCATAGTCGGCATTGTTATCATAACCACAATCCACACACGCAAACTGGGCTTGTGTTTGATGATTCTCCGCATTGAGTAACTGTCTATTCTCTAGTAAAGCGTTTAAAGTAGGTCTAAGCTGATGTAAAAGCTACAAATAATATGTGTTACTAAATCATTTCTATGGTCGAGTTATACAAATAATACAAGGAGGATTTACTGATGACCAGATCAATCCTTGCGGCACTGGTCGCTTCGGCTATTGGTGTAGCCCATGCTGAACAGATAACTGTATTCGGTCCCTGGCTTGGTGAAGATCAGGAGCATGTCGAGGCAGTGTTATCACAATTTGCATCGGCTTCCGGGCACGATGTGCGTTATGTCGGTTCGGATTCATTTGAACAGCAAATTATGGTTGACGCAGAGGCTGGATCGGCGCCCAATGTTGCTGTGTTTCCGCAACCTGGACTTGCTGCTGGCATGGCTGCAAGGGGATTTCTGACACCGCTTGCCGCTGGCACTGCAGACTGGATTCGGAAGAATTATGCCGCAGGTGACTCTTGGGTCAATCTCGGTACCTTTGCTGATAAAAACGGGAAGGAGCAGCTATTCGGTTTTTTCTTTAAGGTCGACGTCAAGTCGCTGGTTTGGTACTCGCCAGAAAACTTCGAGGATGCTGGTTATGAAGTTCCAAAAACGATGGAGGCATTGAAAAAACTGAGTAAACAGATCGTCGCTGATGGCAGAACGCCGTGGTGCATAGGTCTGGGATCGGGCAGTGCCACCGGCTGGCCAGCAACCGATTGGATAGAGGATATATTGCTGCGCATGCAACCGCCTGAGGTCTATGATGGCTGGGTCGATAACTCGGTTAAGTTCAACGATCCACGCGTTGTTAGCGCAATTGAGGAGTTCGGTGCCTTTGCTCGCAACAAGACCTTTGTCGCAGGCGGTGCCAGTGCCGTCGCCTCGACGGACTTTCGTGATAGTCCAAAAGGCTTATTCAGCTCACCACCACAATGCTACATGCACCACCAAGCTAGTTTCATTCCATCGTTCTTCCCTGAAGGTACGGTGGTTGGTGAGGATGCGGATTTCTTTTACTTCCCCGCTTATGCTGGGAAGGGCCTTGGCAAGCCGGTACTAGGTGCTGGTACCATGTGGGCGATCACCAAAGAGAGTAAGGGGGCACATGAGCTGATGAATTTTCTAAAGGATCCTAAAGCGCATGAAATCTGGATGGCCCGAAAGGGGTTTTTGACCCCGCATAAAGGTATCGACCCCAATAAATTTAGTGACCCCACACTGCGCAAGATGAATGACATTCTGCTTAGTGCGACCACTTTCCGCTTTGATGGTTCGGACCTGATGCCAGGGGGCGTTGGTGCGGGTGCTTTCTGGACCGGCATGGTCGATTACACTGGAGGCAAGCCAGCTAAACAAGTCGCAAACGAAATACAAAAAGCCTGGGACAGGTTGAAGTAAGTATGTTAATCATGTGCACTTGGCTGGTATACAGGCGAGTGCTGCGAAATTCTGATCGAACTAAGCCAGCGGAAGGGGTCATAGCGTATGCATCCTGCCTTACAAGGTCTAATCACGATAGTACTCGGCGTTGGTGGTTGTCTGGGCTATTTCTATCTCGCCAATTTAGCGCTGGATAAGTACATATTTCCACCACGACTCGACGATGCTGGGCGTAACATCAATCGTGCGAATCTTACCAGACCGTGGCTGTTTCTACTTCCAGCGTTGATTGCGCTTGGCGTCTACCTCGCCTATCCGGTAATCGAGACGCTACGTTTGTCGTTGACTGATCGCCAGCTCGATGGTGCCTTCGTCGGTTTCGCCAATTATCAGCAAATGTTCGGTGAGCCTAAGTTTTGGGAGGCGATGCGCAATAACATGCTGTGGCTTATTGTGGTCCCGGCCGCATCGACCGCCTTTGGATTGCTGGCGGCTCAGCTGACCGATCGCATAGGTTGGGGCAATATTGCCAAATCGCTGATTTTCATGCCAATGGCTATTTCCTTCGTCGGCGCATCGGTCATATTCAAATTGATTTATGATGCCAGGCCTATGGGGCAGGCTCAGATCGGTGTGCTGAATGTGGTTTGGTTGCAGTTTGACGGTGGTATTGGATCACTCTTGTTTCTGCGTCTGCTACCGGTGATCATACTATTCGCTTTCGCTGGAATCGTCGCTTACGCCGTGTGGATCGTATTACGACCGATCTTTAGTGGAAGTTCTGCAGCTGGCATCCTGGTTAAATTGGTGCAGGTGCTTCTATCCGGCCTCGGACTTTATCTTATTGGACTTGCACTATTCAATATAGTGAGCGTATTCGGTGCTGATTACACCTATGGTGTACCACAAAACTGGCTAACGCTCCCATTCTGGAATAGCTTTTTTCTTATGGTGGTGCTGATTTGGATTCAGACTGGTTTTGCGATGGTCATCCTATCGGCGGCGCTGCGCGGTATTCCCGAGGAGACGATTGAAGCTGCAATCGTTGACGGCGCGAACCCCTTCCAGCTGTTCTTTCGCATTAAGGTGCCACAGATCATGGGCACGATCGTGGTCGTATGGACAACGATCACACTAACCGTTCTTAAGGTGTTTGATATTGTTTACGCGATGTCTAACGGACAGTGGCAAACGCAGGTGCTGGCTAATTACATGTTCGATAAACTGTTCCGTGCCAATGACTGGGGCGTCGGATCGGCCAGTGCAATAATACTTATGCTGATGGTAATGCCGATCCTGGTGTGGAATGTCGCAAACGCCCGCAAGGAAATGCGCTAGGAGGTGTCATGCAAAACATTGCCGGAAATAGATCATCACTGGTTTGGGCGGTACATCTATCGGTGCTGCTACTGGTACTGTTGTGGGTGTTTCCCACCGTCGGCTTGTTTGTGTCATCATTTCGTAATGCCGATCAAATCGCCACCAGTGGCTGGTGGGCTTCTTTAGGGAAGGTCGAGCAGAATATCGTTGTGCGCACGCTTGATCCTGACGATTTTCGCGTCGAGCGCAACGGGCGCTATTTTGTGGATGGCAAGCTGTTTGATCAAGGAGCCGAAGCTGAGGTTGGTGCTTGGGGTACGTCATCACTTGAGATCGATAAGTATCAGCCGGGCGAGGAGGCTGATCTTGGTAAAGGCAGGACAATCACCGTTGATGCCGCCGGTAACTATACTTGGTCGGGACCGGAGGCAAGTATGACTGGTCGCGGCAAGCGCCTGTTTGTTACCGCCGCCATACCGCCAGACTTTACCCTAGCTAATTACGACAATATGCTATTCAACGAAGATAACGTCGAAGGTATGGCCAACGCTTTTTTCAATACCTTGACCGTTACCATTCCGGCGACGATTATACCTATTGTTATCGCTGCGTTCGCAGCCTATGCGCTTGCATGGATGGAGTTTCCAGGGCGTGCGCTGTTGGTCGCAGCAGTCGTTGGTTTGCTGGTGGTGCCGCTGCAATTGGCGTTGATTCCGCTGCTAAAACTGCATCTCGATATCGGTATCGGCAAGGGTTACCTTGGTGTCTGGCTAGCGCATACCGGTTTTGGGCTGCCATTGGCAATTTACCTGCTACGAAATTACATGGTTGGCCTACCACGTGACATCATCGAGAACGCACGTGTTGATGGTGCGACCGAGTTTCAGATATTTAGCCGAATCATCTTGCCACTCTCGTTTCCTGCACTCGCATCGTTCTCAATCTTTCAATTTTTGTGGACCTGGAATGATCTGCTGGTTGCTAAGGTTTTTCTAATCGATGCCAGTGGTGAGACAACGGTGATGACCAACCAGATCGTCGAACTGCTTGGCACACGTGGCGGTAATTGGGAGATATTAGCTACCGCTGCGTTCGTGTCGATAGCAGTACCTCTGGTGGTATTCTTTTTGATGCAGCGCTATTTAGTGCGTGGGCTGATGGCGGGGTCAGTCAAATAGTGTTGAGGTCATGAGGGGTGTCAATCAACAGGACGCTGTAAACGCACCCTTCACGCTGCCCAACTGATCTTTTGAGGATTATAAGGGGATAGAAGAATGGCAGATCTGAAGTTGGTGGGTGTCGATAAGACATACCCCGGTGGCATCAATGTACTCAAAGACATCAACCTAGAGATCAAAGCTGGTGAATTGATCGTCTTCGTGGGACCATCTGGCTGTGGCAAGTCGACGCTGTTACGGATGATCGCTGGACTGGAACGCATTACTAGCGGAACTCTAGAGATTAACGGTCAATTGATGAACGATGTACCGCCAGCGCAACGTGGCATTGCAATGGTATTTCAGTCGTATGCGCTCTACCCGCATATGACTGTTCGTGAAAACATGTCTTTCGCGCTTAAGATCGCGAAACAGTCGCAGAAGAAGATTGACGAAGCAGTCAATAATGCCGCACGTATCCTGCAACTCGAATCTTATCTGGATCGCCTGCCTAAGGCATTATCTGGTGGTCAGCGTCAGCGTGTTGCGATTGGCCGCTCGATCGTGCGTGATCCGTTGGTCTATCTATTCGATGAGCCGCTATCCAATCTCGATGCCGCACTGCGCGTTGCCACACGTATCGAGATCGCGCGACTTAAAGAAGACATGCCTGAACGAACCATGATCTATGTAACGCACGATCAGGTCGAAGCGATGACACTGGCGAGTCGGATCGTCGTACTGGCTAATAAGGGTATTGCCCAGGTTGGCGCTCCACTGGAACTCTACGAAAAACCGCGCAATGAATTCGTTGCTCAATTCATTGGCTCACCGGCAATGAACCTGTTACCTGGCGAGATAACTGCGACTGGTGATAAGACAACCGTCACGCTTAACTCTGGTGGTGTAGTTAAGATACCATCAGTACCAACGCGCGACGATGATCTTGGTCGCGAGGTTAACATCGGCGTACGTCCGGAAGATTTCATGGAAACAGAAGGGGAGTACATCTATTCCGGAAAAGTAGAAATCACCGAGGCGCTTGGTGAGGTTACGCTGCTCTATTTCAAGTCGGAGACTCATGACGGCATTGGTGTTATCGCCAAGCTGCCCGGTATACACTCTGGTCTGCGCAATCGTGAGGTGCGCGTCACCGCTGCTGCTGACAGGGTCCATCTGTTCGCCGACGGTCAATCACTGCTATACCGGGAATAGTTGGCGTATTTCAAAATAGCAGCTTAGAAGCCAGCGAGAGGCTCTTAGCTAAAACCATATTTCCATTTGTACGCCATATAACCAATGGTCTGTTTCGTCCCACCCGGTTCCGCTGAAGGTGCCAGGCTTATCCAATGCTTCACCATAGTTGAAATTATTAAGGTTGTCGTCCCATGTCAGGTACGAAACGTAAGCGCGCAAAGAAGGTCGCTGGAAGAATCCACCTCTGGTATCCAGGGTGAACTGGGGCGATAAGGTGAACTTATAAAAATCACCGTGCGCTGAAGTCTTAATGCCTGGTGCGACTGCTCCTGCTGCCTGACCAGTGTCGAAATCCTGGTACTGATAGGTCATTTCATAGGCTATCTGGAAGTTCTGGGTGATAGCCTGTTCCAGGCGCAGATTCAGAGATAACCAACTATAGTCATCACCGTTTCTATAGTAGTCCTTGCTTTGCTGTGCCATCAGTGCCGGCGCTATACGCCAGGTGTCGGAGAGTGGATGCACGCCGTAAGTGTAAAGGCGCACGGATTGGGCATCGTCTATCAGATCGCCTTCGCCGCCCAGGACTTTGGGTTGAGCACCTAAACCTGTGCCGAAGAGAATGCCAGCTTTAGAAGAGCCTTCACCGAATCCGTAAAAATTAGACATTGATCCACCAAATAACATATGTATGCCATCTTTTGCGGCGCCAGCGGTGCGCTCGTTATTATCGGCCGCCCACATTCCAGACAGCATGAATTGCCAAGGACCAAAGGAGTTATTGGTGGTCAGTATATAGCTCTGTATTTCGTCATTCGTGGGTTCGATGGTACCGTAATTTCGTGTATAGAGCGTCAAGTGACTGGTCCACTCTTTGGTAGGCTTGATATCGTATATACCGGCACCGGTACCGGCCAGAAAAACAATGTCCGAATCGTAGAAGTGAATATCGAAATTATTTCGGTCAAAGCGTTTGCCTGCCCACAAAACCGAGTCTTTGAACATAGTGGAATTAGCAAAGCTGGGTAGATTGCCGAGTTCGGTAAAAATCTGTCGGACGTTCAGGTTGCTGTCATCAGCAGTCCAGTCGTTATTGGTATTGACACCGTCGGCAATCATGACACGGTATTTAGAATAGGCTCCGTTTTTATGATTGAGTTTGCTGTCGAATATTAGTTCGAGGTATTTGTCTGGCTCCACGCCCAATCGTCCGATTGGTCCACCAAGCCGGCCTGCCGGCGTCATGTATGGGTCTACTCCGTTTATATTGTGTCTCGTATCGTCGGTTAGAAAACCCGAGCGGGCATAACCGTGGAAAGAAAACTTCGGGTCAGTACTCTTTACAGCTATTTCCTTGGTTGTGACGTCAGTCTGTTCGGAGCGTTCGGTACGTTGTTCAAATTGCTCTACGCGCCGTTCCAACTGCTCAAGTTTTTCTAATAACATATCGGTATCGGCAGCCTGAGCGAGCGGATAGGTCAATACAGCTAGTGCGATGCCCGCACTGGTTGGAACTTTTTTCATGTTGTAGTTTTCCTGATCTTCTAGCGTTGCCTGCTGTAACAAATATAGACTCTATTATTTCCCTTAGCTTAGAAAACAGTGTCAAAGAAACCGTTACCGACTGCGGTCATGGATTCAGTGTTTAGTTACCTGACTATGAGAAAAGCCCCATCGTTTAGGGCGGGGAGGGGATGAATAGCACGGATACCGCAGGTGCCATGTTATTTGATGATGCCAATAGGTACACCATACTACCGGATGAAGAGGTCAGGGAAATTTGAAGTCGCGATAAAATTCGTGATTGCGTAGGATGCGGTGAGCGGTGCGAACCGCATCAATAGTGGGGCGGCTCATGAACATCAATGATGCGGTTCGTACCTCCTAGTGCTTCTGCATAAGGTTTTGTACATTTATGAATATTTTTAGGATTTTTGGATCGTAGCAGATAAACCTGACTTCATGAATGTCATTTGCATTGTTCTCGAGCCAATCATTTACGGTTGTTAATGCAATGTTACACGCTAGCTGTATAGGAAACTTATATGCACCGCAGCTTATGTTTGGGAAGGCAATAGAATGGAGAGATTCTTTATTGCATAGTGCTAAAGATCTACTGTATACAGAAGATAAGAGAGCCTCTTCGTTTTTGACGCCGCCTGACCAGACCGGGCCAACTGCATGAATAATTCTCTTTACGGGCAAATTGTAAGCATCTGTAATGCAACATTCTCCAGGAGCACACCGGCCTAACTGCCTGCACTCTTCCAGTAGTAAAGGGCCAGATGCTTTATGAATTGCACCATCAACGCCACCACCGCCTGATAAAGCGGCATTTGCAGCATTCACTATGCAATCGACATTCTCTTTGGTGATATCACCTAGCTTTATTGATATTTGTGTCATTGGTTGTGTGCTAAGCTGAGCGTTATAATACTTAGGGTTTCGAAAATTTTAAGCGCTGACTGAGAATAGTATAATATTTTAACATGTTAAAAATACGATTTTTTCTGCTTTGTTTTGTACTACAAAGCTTCCCGGTATGCGCCGAGGAGATGCAAATCTTTGATCTCAAAGGGGCTACCCCCCAGGACATGATTCCTCTGATCAAACCTTTTATCGGCCCAGATGGAACAGTCGCCAGCATGCACAATCAGCTGATCGTACAGACCAGTGCGGAACGGATGATTGAGGTGCGTAAAATCATCCAGAAGTTTGATCTGATACCTCGTCGCTTACTGATTCATGTACGTGACAGCGCACCCAGTGAAATGGAATCGAATAATGTCGAGCTTTCGCTAAACACGCCCCATCTCCAGATTGGTGATAATGAGAAGAATGGTCTCACCATGAAACACTACAGCACCAAGGGTGTTGAGTCCAATATGCGTACACTTCAGACCATCGAAGGTCAGCCAACCCTTATTAGCGACGGCACTAGTCGTCCAGAAGTATCCCGCAGTAGCTACACCAGCCCCCATGGTACTGGCTATCAGACCCACATAGATTATCGCAATATCGACTCGGGATTCTATGCCACAGTCCATCTCATGGGTGACCACCGGGTTAGGATAGAGATTACTACTCAGAAGCAGTCGTCGGTCAACGGCTCACCAGTGATTACGCAGCAGGCGACCGAAAATCAGGTCACTGGTCGTGTTGGTGAGTGGTTGCTGCTGGCCAAGACTCAGAGTCAGCGACGCATGGACAGCTCTGGTATCAGCTCACACGCCAGTGTGGAGTCAGCTCAGGAGAGTGCTATTTGGGTGAAAGTGGAACCACTGCCAGAGTGAACTTGTACGGCTGATGAGCAAGAAAATTTGCGTTACTTTTATTTGGCATGACTACCTCCAGTATAGAGATGCAAATGCAATGCTTTAATATATGGTTCTGGATCTATTCTTGCGTCTAATCTCTTGAGTCTGCCTAATGGAGCGTCACTATCCAATTCACCAGGATCATCTCTCCAAACATGTTTAGGTAGTATTTCATCTTGACTAAGTACCACACCTGAAATGGTAACAGCTTTCCTTTTTATGCATCCATCCTCTTTCCAGACCAAATTAGCGCGTAGCTGATTTGGTAATTCTTTTTTGTAAGCCAGCATTTCACCGGGTGGAAGTCTTGCAAGTAAGGATAAGACGATATCTCTGGTTTCTGGGTTTTGTAACGCATGTGCTTCTTTTATCGCATCTTCTCGTGAAATAGGGTCGATAACAGAGTGAGTGCGAGCCCATGTCCAGCTAATAGATTGAAGATTTTTTGGCATCACACGGATCTTAGCGTAGCACCTGAGAATATCTAGACGGTTTAAATTCGCACGGTTTAGCGCAATTTCAAGCTCTTTTGTCCTTATTCCCTCTTGTTGGAGAACCCTATCGATGAGTTTATCAATTCGCGTTTTCTTTCCATTAGTGCATTCTCGAATAGACTTAATGGTAGCCTGGAAAGCTTCTTTTTTACTATTCAGTTTCATGGCCTCTTGAATAGTGGCAGGTGAGCAACACACAACTCCCGATCTGGCTAAGACCTCTCCAGGTTCGGGATGCCACATCTGGTTCATGGATGCGACAGCCGCCGCTCTAGAGGTTTTGCCATTGTATTCCGGTAACAGTAGAGGCAAATCTTTATCTGATAACACAGCTTCACCAAACTGGATACTGGCAGCTTCTAATGCTTCAAAACTATGAAGTAATTTTTCAATAAGCTCCATAAACATAGCTAGTTCCTTTTTTAAAATTGTTTTAGTTTGATAAATACGGAGATCTCATGGGAACGCCCAAGCATGAGCCGCCAAGTAATAGGTTCAGAAGAGGCCATGAGATAAGTGAATAGTTTAAATCACCGAATTGAACGCGAAGCGGCATGCCCCAGCAATGCGACGCATAGTGTATGCTTATTCACCATTGGGCTGTAGTTCGTATTTTAATGCTTGCAAGCGTTTCATACCTAAATCATACAAGGAAAGCTCGGACTTGAAAATGTGTTGTCGCCACCCCTGTACTTTGTCTTTTAATGCGGAGGTGTGGTGTACCTATTGGTATCATTCAAAAGACAAAGCATGCCTCGATGGTGCCTATGCCAGCCAGGGCGTGCTTGATTTTTACATGCCAGCGATCTCCGAAGAGGTGCGAGCCTGTGCAATATTCTGAGTTAAAGAAAACCTAAGTTTGGCCGAATTTAGTTCATGGAGAGACCGATTGACATCTCCCGATCGATTTGGCGTTTAAAATGACTCAAAAGCAAGATTGTGGTGCTGGACATCGCGCCTGAAGGAGGTCTATGAAGAAGCGCTCTGACAAGGATATCGACGAGGCTAAGTGGGAGCACGAGCGAGAGCGAATCATCGGCCTTGGTCAGCGCTCCCTGCACAAAACCTATTTTCCGGCCTTCCAGCAGAATCTCGGTAGCCTGCACATCCTGCAGCAGGCGGTGGATCAGGCTGCGAGCGGCATCCTCATCGGCGACAGCCAGGGTCGGGTGGCGTTCGTCAATAGCGCTTGGAGCCGCCTCACCGGGCAGGAGCGGGAGAGCTTGGTCGGTAAAAGTCTGGCCGACTATTGGCCGCAGGACACCCCTCCCCTGGAGCATATCCTGCAAGGGCTGGCGAGCGAAAACGCCTGGCAGGGGAATCTCTGCTTCGCCAGTGGCAAGACAAACCTCTGGATGCATGCCAACGTGTCCCGGGTGGAGGATGGTAGCGATGATGAAAACCACTTCATCGTGGTCATTGACGATATCACACTGCGCAAAAACACCGAATACGAATTCCGCAGCCTAGCCGAGGCCTCGCCAGACAATATTATCCGCTACGACCGGCAGATGCGTATCCGTTATGTCAACCAGCATCTGCTTGATCTCTTCGGTCATGATTTTGCCGAAAAGCTGCTAGGTCGGCGCCCTGATGAAATAGAATCCGACAGCCGTCTCCCGATGGCGGAAGAGGCTGTGCAACGAGTGCTGGAAAGTGGTAGGGAGGAGGCGTTTGAACTGGCCATCCCACAGCCGGATGGAGAGCCGCTTTATCACCATCTTTCGGTGGTGCCTGAACGAGACGCCAACGGCGAGATCGTCGGCGTCATCCTCTTCGGTCGCGACCTGACCCAGTATAGGCGGACAGAGATTGAGCTGGAGAAAAGCAACGCCCGGCTTCAGACCCTGTTCGATTCTTCCCCCGACCCGGTCTGGATCATCGACCAAAATCAGTTTGTCGACTGCAATCAGGCTGCAGTGGAGATGCTGGGCTACCCTGACAAGACCCAGTTGCTCAACATCCATCCGTCAATGCTGTCTCCCCCGGTGCAACCCCCCGATGGTGAGGACTCCTTTGCCAAGGCCGAGCGTATGATGCACATCGCAACCGAGCAAGGGTTACATCGCTTTGAATGGATTCACCGAAAGGCCGATGGCACGGACTTCACTGCTGAAGTTACCCTGAGTCAGATCGATCTGGACGACCATCTGGTGATGTACTGTACCTGGCGCGATATCAGCGACCGCAAACAAATGGAAAAACGACTCGCGCAGCGCGAAGAGCAGTTCCGCACCCTGGCAGAGTCCGCTCCGGATAACATCGCACGCCATGACTGCGAAGGCCGCATACTTTACGTGAACCCCATGTTGGAACGTACAGTCGGTATGCCACTGAAGCAGCTTCGGGGCAAAACATTCCTGGAAGTCATGCCATCGGAGCCGCATCGAGCCTATGGGGATACCATTCGTCAGGTTGCTGTATCGAAAGAGAGCGCGACGATTGAGCTGCCGCTCCCTGGCAACGATGGCGAAGTGCAGACGTATATGATCCGTCTGGCGCCCGAACTGGGTCGTGATGGAGAGGTCGTAGCGGTGGTGGCGATCGGGCGTGACATCACCGAGCGCAAGGTCTTGCTATCGCGCTTGGAGCTGTTGGAGAGTACGCTCAACAGTTCTGGCGATGAGATTCACATCCTTGACAGCGAGACCCTGCGTTTCGAATATGCCAACGAGGTGATTTGCCACAACCTCGGTTACAGCAGCGAGGAGTTGCGCGGCATGACCCCGGCTGACATCGATCCGGATTTCACAATCGCACGCCTGCGCGACCTGATGGAAGAGTTAAAGGGCAGTGGCAGCAAGACCTTCGAAACGCGCCATCGTCACCGGGACGGTACCATCTACCCGGTGGAGATCAATATCGTGATGGTGAACCATCGTGGCCATGACTACGCTCTGGCCATTGCCCGCGACATCACCGAGCGCAAGGCCTTGCGCTCGCGTCTGGAACTGCTGGAGACTGCCGTCATTCGTTCGGCAGATGCCATTCATCTGATCGACGAAGAGAGCCTGAAACTGGAGTACGTCAACGACGCCTTCTGTAAGCAGGTGGGGTACGAGCGCGAAGAATTGGCGGATATGACCCCTGCAGATTTGGATCCGGATGTTTCTTACGAGCAACTAAGAGAAATGATGCAGCATGTGCAGGCCGGTGAGCAGATGGTGATCCAGAGTCGTCATCGGCATAAAGACGGGCATACCATCAATGTGGAGATTTCCACTGCCAAGGTTACCTATGCCGGTCGTTGCTACGCCCTGGCCATCGCCCGCGACATCACCGAACGCAAGCGCATGGAAAGCGATCTTCAGGATACTAAAAACCGCCTAGCCGCAGTGGTCAATACCATCCCAGACCTGATCTGGATGAAGGATCGGGACGGGGTGTTTCTCACCTGCAACCCGGCTATCGAACGACTCTTCGATGCCCCGGAAAATGAAATTGTTGGTAAGACCGACTACGAGTTCATGCCGCAGAAACTGGCCGATTTATTCCGCGAAAAAGACCGGGAGGTGATGGCTAGCGGGCAGGTCGATATCAATGAAGAGGAGGTGATATCCCAAGCCGATGGTCATCGCATCCAGCTGGAAACCCGTAAGGTGCCGGTTGTGGGGGCTGATGGCGAGGTGCTTGGGGTGCTCGGTATCGGGCGCGACATTACCGAGCAAAAAGAAGCAGAGGCGGCCCTGAAACGCAGCGAAGCCCGCTTCCGATTGCTGTACGAGTCCACCCCGGCGATGATGCATGCCGTCGATACTGATGCGAACATCATCTACGTCAGTGATGCCTGGCTGGACAAACTCGGTTACACGCGGAATCAGGTCATTGGTAAGAACTTCCTGAGTTTTCTCACCGAACAGCACCGCCGCTACGCACAGGAAACCGTCCTTCCCGCCTTCTTCGAAAGCGGCCACTGCGAAGACATTGCCCATGAGTTTGTCACTAGCGATGGCAGGATCCTCGACATGTTGTTGTCGGCCATTGCCGAGTATGATAGCCATGGTAAGGTCGTGCGCGCCTATGCCGTATTGCAGGACGTCACCCAGCGCAACCGCGATCAGCGCCGTATTGAGGAGCTGGTATTGCAGCAGCAAGCCATTCTGGACAACGAACTGGTCGGTATCAGCATCCTCAAAGAACGGAGATTTGTTTGGGTTAATCCGGCTCTCGAGCAGATGTTGGGCTACCCGTCAGGAGAACTGGCCGGTCAGGCCACCAGGGAGATCTACTTTAGCGACCAGACCTATCGATCACTGGGCGAGGATGCCTATCCGGTCATCGGGTCGGGTCAGGTCTACCGCTCACAGAGAGAGTTCCGGCGCAGGAATGGTACGGCCGTATGGCTGGATATCAGCGGTTCACTATTGAATGAGGAGACCAGCGAGAGCTTGTGGGCCTTCGTCGATATCAGCGGCCTGCATCAGGCGCAGCTGGAGTTGCTCGCCGCCAAGGACGCTGCCGAAGCTGCCACCCGCGCCAAGTCGGATTTTCTGGCCAGCATGAGCCATGAGATCCGCACGCCGATGAACGCCATTCTTGGCATGCTTTACCTGGCGCTCAAGTCGGACATGCCGCCGACTTTGCACGGACAGCTGCGCAAGGCTGAGGGTGCGGCTAAGTCGCTGCTCGGCATCATCAATGACATTCTTGATTTCTCCAAGATCGAGGCCGGCAAGCTAGCGGTCGAGCGGATCGAGTTCGACCTTGAGGCGGTGGTGCAACAACTGGTTGACACCGTGGTCATGCAGGCCGAGGCGAAGGGGATTGAGTGTCTCATTCGTTTTGATGTCGAGATACCCAAGCGTCTGATCGGCGACCCACTGCGGCTTGGACAGATTCTACTCAATCTGTGCAGCAATGCGATCAAGTTCACCGAAGGGGGCGAGGTGGAACTGGCGCTGACCCACCAGATGGTGAGCGACAGCGAACTGACCCTGCAGATTTCGGTGCGTGACACCGGCATCGGTATGAGCGCCGGTCAGCAACAAAAGCTATTCCAGAAGTTTTCCCAGGCCGATCAAAGCAACACGCGCCGATTCGGCGGCACCGGCCTGGGCCTGACCATCAGCAAGCACCTGGCCGGCCTGATGGACGGGGATGTCTGGATCGAGCGCTCGGTGCCGGGGCAGGGCACCACCATGGGCTGCACAGTGCGCCTTGGTAGGGTGCCGCAGTCGGAAGCCTATAAGGCGAACCTGCTGGAGCACGCTGGTCCGCTGCTCGACGGTCTGCGCGTGCTGGTGGTGGACGACAATGCCGTCTCGCGCCAGATTCTAAGCGACATGCTGAGTACCTTTCGAATTGAAGCCAATGCCGTCGCAGACGCCGCGACAGGGTTGGAGTGTCTGGTGCAGGCCAAGCCAGCCCCCTATGAGGTGGTGTTGATGGACTGGCTTATGCCCAGCATGAATGGTGATGAGGCGACCCGGTGCATCCATGCCGACCCCCGCATCCGGTCGCAACCCAAGGTGGTGATGGTAACCGCCCATGGCCGCGAAGAGGTCATTCAGTCGGCGGAGGCTGCTGGTGTGGATGGCTTCCTGAGCAAACCGGTCTCGCCCTCCATGTTGCTTGATGCCCTGATGTCGGCGTTGGGGCGTGGACAGCTTCTCCACACGGCCTGTGGGAAACGTAGCGACGTCGGCGCAGACAACGCCGCAAGCTACATGGGCACGCATCTGCTGCTGGTCGAGGACAACGCAATCAACCGTGACTTCGCCGAAGAACTGCTGCACAGTCTGGGCATCGAACTGGATACTGCGGTCAACGGTCTGGAGGCGGTGGAGATGGCGCAACAGAGCGCCTACGACGCTATCCTCATGGATGTGCAGATGCCGAAGCTCGATGGCTTGGAGGCGACACGGCGCATCCGAGCCCTATCCAAAGCCCAGAACGACCGTTTCGCCCGGGTGCCGATCATCGCCATGACCGCCCTGGCGATGAGTGGCGACCGGGCGAAATCGCTTGCTGCTGGTATGAACGACCATGTCACCAAGCCGATCGACCCCGAGCGGCTGAAGGCGGTGCTTGGGCAGTGGGTCGAGGTGCCCGAAGCGCGGCGCAAGATAGCCGTTGCAACAGCGGAACAGCCAGCTGAGACGACTAAGGGGGACACGGAGGATCTGCTGGCGCTGAAGCATTTGGATGCCGCGCAGGGCATCCACCGTATTGGTGGCAAGCCCGACGCCTATCGCAAACAGCTATGGCGATTTCGCGACCACTACGCCGATGCGGCACAGACGCTGCAAAAGCTGGTCGCCACGGAAGGAGTGATGGCGGGTGAGGCGTACTGCCATGCCCTCAAGGGGGTGAGTGGCAGTATCGGTGCCGATGCCCTGGCCGCCTGTGTCACCGAGCTTGATGAGTTGCTTAAACAGGGTGTGCAGCCCGGGACGGAGCGGATTGAGGAGGTGAAGCGCCTATTGACTCAGGTCATCCAGGAGATTAATGGATTGACCGCACCAATAACAGCCAAGGAGAGATCGTTGATTGATCCGGCAGCCTTACCCGGCAAAGTAATGGAATTGGCACACTTGCTCAAACATGACTTAGGCGCAGCTGAGTTATTGCTCGAACAGTTGCGGACAGGCCTGATTGGAACCGAGTTGGGAAATTCCTTGGATGAGATCGCCGCCAAGATGGAAATGTTCGAGATTGACGAAGCCCTTAGTCTAGTCGATGTCTTGCGTTCACAACTGGAAGCTGAGCCGCAAACGGAACGGCCAAGGGAGTAAGCGGAAGTATTAGGGAGAATTTATAGCGATTTCAATAGAACGGATACTGGCGATGGCGTACCAGAGGAAAAGTGAATTTGCAGTCACTTATTTAATCATTGGCTATTTTACATGTTTTAAATCATAAGAAATGTCAACTTCTAATAACACAAAACCTCAACTACTTATCGTCGATGATGTTGTGGAAAATCTTCACGCAATGATGGCAATCCTGCGTGATGAATTTGCCGTGCTGGCCGCTACCAATGGGGAGAAAGCCTTGCAGCTGGCTGCTGATACGCCCGTACCAGAGTTAATAATTCTAGACATCCAGATGCCTGATATGGACGGCTACGAGGTTCTGCGCCGCCTCAAGGCAAACCCCCTTACAGCTGAGATTCCGGTCATTTTCGTGACGGCATTATCGGATGATGTCAACGAAGCCCTCGGGTTGGATCTTGGAGCGGTGGATTACATAACGAAACCAGCTAACTCTGTCACCACCTTACTGAGGGTGCGTCACCAAATCGCATTGAAGAGGGCGCAGATGGAACTGCGTGAAAACGAAGTGTTACTACGTACTATTACCGATGCCGTGCAAAGTGGCGTCGTATTGATAGACGACCAGGATGTGATTCAATTTGCCAACCCTGCTGCTGAAAAGCTCTTTGGCTATGATCGTGATGAACTGAAAGGAAAACAAGCCCATAAGACGCTAATTCCAACATCATTACACAGTAAAGCTATGCGAGGATTTAAAGATTATATTGTTAGCAGCGAAGGTCCAATTTTAGATATGCCGCTGGAACTGCTTGCAAAGCGTAAGGATGGCAGCGATATCTCTATCGAACTCTATGTCTGTCGAATTCGCCATGGCGACAGTTGGTGGACCGTTGGCGCCGCAATTGATATTACCAAACATAAAAATCGCGAGGCTCAACTTGTTGATCAAGCAGGAACCGACTCGTTGACTGGTGTGAGAAACCGGCGAAGCTTCATGCGAATAGCAGAAAACATGCTGAATGGCCGTCGTCAAGGTGAGGAGGAAACAGAGTTGTTTATACTCATGTTTGATCTGGATCATTTTAAGCGTATCAATGATAACCACGGCCATGCCGTCGGGGACCAGGTACTGCGCGCTTTTGCTAACCTCTGCGTACAAAATCTACGTGACACAGATCTATTCGCCCGCATCGGAGGAGAAGAGTTTGCTGCTGTATTACTGAGTAGGGATTTGCTAACCGCTGAAAATATCGCCGAACGGATACGTGTAGTCTTTAATAGTGGCACAAAGGTTGAAGTTGATGGGAATATTTTACACTTGGAAACCAGCGTTAGTATTGGTTTAGCAAAGCTCGACATGAGCCAGAATAGTGTAGATAGCGGGCTGAAACGAGCCGATACGGCTCTATATCAAGCCAAGAATGAGGGTAGAAATCGAATTGTTGTTTCAACGTGACTACTCCCCGCCCGCATTGGGCGAGGGTTTTCGGGCTATTCTGCTAAAAAATCAGTTGGACAGCGTGAATAGCACGCTTCTGGCGGCACATGGATGTGCAGGAGCGTCTATGCCCTGTACCACTACAAGCGCACCATCTATATTATACCATCCCCGCAATAAGAGAAAGAAAACACTCTCCAGAAAGGATATAGGTTACTGGAAGATAACCCTTAAGAACTCACGCTTTTTACGCTTTCAAAATCTATTTGCGAAAAATAATCGTTTTCTTAAAAAGAAAATAGAGACAACCACAGGCAATCAGGCACCAGGCCACAACCCAAAAGATTTCTGGTATATGGGTCATTTGTGACAATGCTGCACCATCTCCAATATCTCGGCCATCTAGAAGATAGAGTGGGCTTCGTATCGCATTCAATACCACATAAAGCGCTATAAATTCGATAAACAGGCGGGTGAGATTACGGCTGCCATAGCGATAAGCCATCGCAAAAATGGCCGTCATGATAAATAGAATCGCTATGGTAATCAGATCTCTTGCCCAAAGAAGGGCAACCAGTAGAACGACTAGTGTCAAAATTGCTGATATCTGTTTTGAGTAGCGAGCCTTACCAAGAGAGACTGAGAGATAAATAAGGGACCCCCAGAGTGCACTGCCGGTGTAACCCGCCAGTAATATCAGAAATTCCATGCCCCCGGAAGTGGTGCATAAGCCTGAACCATCTATGTTGAGTTCAATGCGATGTACGCTGCCACCGGTAACCAATGCAGCCATACCGTGGGACAATTCATGAAAGAATGTCTCAAACCATCCAAATGGATAGTGAATAATCGGGATAGCACTAATCAAGAACGCTAGTGCTGTGAGAATAAAAAAACTATATTTCATTTCTATGGTTTTTTGTTGTAGTCTTTTTTATTAAGTGATGTTTTGACCTGATCTCTTTTTGCATCGATTTTTCAAGTGATCCGATATCCTCACCAAGCTGTTTGACGCGTTCCCATATATCATGGTCCATCTTGAGTTTATGCTCCATTGCTTGGACCACAGGTATCAGTGATGTATTAATCGCATCGCCCATCACGTTAAGTACCTTGTCCATTCCTGGTACAGGTTTATTGATTACCTGCACATTGAGTTCAAGGGTCTTAATCAAGGAAACCAGTTGTTGGAGTTCGCGCCCTACAGCTTCTGTTCGATCTTGGGCAAATGCTTGAGTTAGGACTTTTTCAATCGTGCCGAGCTCGCCAGAGACATTCGCAATCTGATTAGCGATTTTGGTAACCGAGTCGGCATCTTCACCGCCCATGCTTTGAATACGTGCAAAATCGGCTTTGATTTTTTCCCAGCGCCTCTTTTCTTCTGGCGTTAATGAGCCAGTGATTTCTCCAAGTTTCAGTAAGTTCTCTTCCGCGCCACTGGTGAGTGTCTGCGCTTCACCTAGGTAGTGGTCTCGGATCGTCGCTTTGAGTTCTTCGTCATTCATGACTGCGCTGACCTTTTCACCCAGCTTGTTCATGTTTCGGTAGCTACCCTGTAGTTTGAAGGGAGGTTCGGTACGATATTTGTCAGCCTGGGCTGCCGATTCGATGTATTGTTGATTCACGCGCATGACAATCTTCTGCACAACAAAGAGTTTTTTCAAGACAGCGACAATCTCATTAATTTCCGCAGCGCCATAGGAGTGACTAAAGTCGGTAGTCGGAAGCTCTTCACCATTTGCCAGACGTACAAATCGATAGACATCTTGCATATCCCGAATAGCTAAAGGTGCTAGCGCAGGGTTCGAGGTGAGTGAGTTCTCTATGTAACTCAAGGCAAACGCCTCTTCACGACCACTCAATACATCACCCAGGTTGTAGATATCGGCACGGTTGGCCAACATATCTGGAATCTTGAAGACGTCACCAGATTCGGTATATGGATTGCCTGCCATTACGATACAAAATTTCTTACCACGCAGGTCGTAGGTTTTTGGTTCCCCTCTCCATACTCCTTCAACGCGGCGGGTGCCATCACTAAGAGAGATAAATTTCTGCAAAAACTCAGGGTTGGTATGTTGAATGTCATCCAGATAGAGCATGACATTATTGGCCATCTCCAAACCCAGGTTAAGCTTTTCTAGTTCCTGGCGTGCAGTGGCATTGTTAGCTTGAGATGGGTCAAGTGAGCATACATCATGTCCTAGGGAAGGGCAGTTAATTTTCATGAAGATCAGTCCCATGCGATTGGAGATATACTCCATTAGCGTGGTCTTGCCATAACCTGGGGGTGAAATTAATAGCAGTAATCCCATTAAATCACTTCGCTTCTCATCTCCGACAGCACCCAACTGCTTGGCAAGATTATCACCGATAATGGGTAGATAGACTTCGTTAATCAAACGGTTACGTACAAATGACGAGAGTGGCCGTCCCTTGAAATTCTCTATCTGCAACTGTTTTCTTGCTTGTTTAATCAGCTCCGCACGAAGGCTTTTGAATGCGCCATATTCGGGTAAGATTGATGAGGAGAAGTGGTGTAAACGATCCAGAAATTCGGGAAGTAGCAGCATCATCGATTGAGATGCTATGCGCGGGTGATCACCCAGCATGCCATCAAGTTGACGCTGGATGACAGCATCACGTTTCTCAAGAGGTAGATGGTTACCGAGTAGTACCAAAGCACAGGCTTCCGTCTTAAAGAAAGCTTGCTGCTGCAACTGCTGAAAACCGATTAAACCATCCAACCAGGTCGACACCAGATTCAAGCGTGTGCTGATATCGTCGCCCATATGATCCAGGGCTTGAGTAAAGGTACCTTGATGCTTTAGGGTATCAATATGCCGAATCAGAAGCTCAGCGAGTTCACTCGCTGATTCGCTAACCTCGAAACACAATGCTTCTTTGGCCAATTCCAGGCTAAGGTATTTCGCACTGGTAACTGCTTCATAATCGGAGAATGGCAGGTTGGTAACTTTGATATAGTCACTGATCTGTTGTGTTAGCTCATCACGTAATAGCTGAAAAGCATTAGAAGCACCAAAGGTCTTTTCATATTGAGTGCCGCTTTGTGCACGCTCTATCCAAGCACGCTGCTTTAGCATCTGTGAATCGTGGCGTATCTGGTTCCAGAAAAGCATGGCAAGGGCTCGGCTTCTTGGGCTGAATCGTAGCAGTCCAGCACTTTGCCGCATATTCAGCACAGCTGCGAGCAGTTTCGCCCCATCCTGATCATGTATTCCCTTTTCATACCCCTCTTGGTAGCGAGGCGTCATGAATTTTCTTACGATTTTCAGCAGCGCCTCTTCACTATTCTGCTGTTCAAGTAGTGAGGCTATGTTAAGCCCTGACTCTCCCCGCTCAGCGGCATTGAGTAGGCTATAGATCAGATACTCGACACGGTAGACCTGGCTATTCTCAGATGGCAGATTCTGTTCCCAATAGCCCTGTAGTTCGACCAGACGCGGATCTGTCACTGGCTCAAAATAGTCACTGCCACTGAGATGCAGTGCAAGTCCATCGTTATGGGGAACAATCGTAAGGTCTGTCTCTTGGACATTGACGCTGAAACGGTGACGGCCCAATTTAATGACGCCACCACCATCTTCGAATAACTCCTGTTTATCCCGTTGCGAACGTACAGACTGCTCCTTCGCGTTTTTCAGGCGAGAGTCGATATCGTCGGAACGAACGGTATCGCCAAGCTCTCGAATGTTTGTAGAGAGCGTTCGCACTTTATTAACCATCGTGTCCGAGGCGAAGTAGGTATTGATCTCATCCTGAGAGGCCATCTTCATGGTGCGTTTTTCGATACCTTCCAACAGCCTTGTCGCGGCACTGCTGAGATTGTGAATACGTCGTTGGCGTTCGTCGAGAAGGGTCTGCTTGCGTGACTCGAAGGTTTCGTAAATCTCTTCACGTTTTGTGATGATGTCATTCAGGAATTCATCATAGTCACTGAACTTACTCTCAAACTCCTCTAACTGAACGAGCAGTTTGGAGAGTTGTTCTTCGCTTTTTTCAGGGGTTGTGGCCAAACCGAGAGCACTGATCACAGATTGAGAGAATAGGGCGAATTGCGCGCTAAATTCGGCGACCGCTTCTCCAGCACCAACCTCTTTCAGGCGGTTGCGCACCTGCGCTCTAGCTTGATTGAGACGCGCATAGACCAATGACATGGTTTCGAGTATGGCGGTGCGAATCGTTGCATCGTCGACTTTCAAGGCGTTCAGCATATCGGTTAACAGATCAAGGGCAGCGCCGATTTCATCAAGCCGATCCTGAATCGGTTGGATATCGACAACCGTCTCAACCTCTTCAATCGATTTCAAGGTCTCCTCAATAGCTAGCTGATAGCTATCGAAGGCATCCTCTTTTTGTAAGTATTCAACGGTTTTTTTGGTGAGATCAGCTTCTGTGTCAAGCAGCTCCTGGTCAAGTTGATCGAGAGCGCTATGATCAATATAGCGCTGCTCCCTCAAGGTCAGGAGGTGTCCTCGGTTTTGTTGGATCTCCTTTAGGCCAATGACATGATCATCAGGTTTCTGATAGTCACGTCTTCGGATCTCTTTTAGTATCTCTTGCTGCTTTTGTGTTGCTTTTTTAAGCGCTTGTTGCGCTTGCTGCTGGATGCTCTGGACCTTTTCAAACTCATCCAGCACCAATTCCGAGGTTTCGCGTATCTGGTGAATAACCGGCCCAAAAGAGCCTGTTTGCGGATTATTAATCCAGTGATAACCATCAAGTATTTCACTACAGCTCTTGATCATGTCCTCATAGAGGATTGAGCTGGGTTGCTGCTCCCTGATACGCCGTATCAGAGAATAGAATTCAGAGATTGCGCGAACCAAATCAGCATTGCCGATTTTTCCTAGAGTGGTTTTACTTGTTGCCCCGGTATCAATATGAGAGTCACTAAAAAAGGGCGTGCGCCATACCTGCATGGGATGGTTACGGGTTGGTTCATCTGACTCTGTGGTAAAAAGAAAGGCTGTACCGTTTTCGAAGCGGGCGAAACCATGCCCAAACAGGGGAGATTGCAAATCCTTGCGAATCAAGTTGTAGACATAGATGGAGACTCGTCCCGATTCGGGTTCATAGAAGCGATAGAGCACATCCTCACCATTCGGGGATTTGACCTCACGTTCGAACAGCATACCTTGATTATCTTCATCGAAAGTCTTTGTTTCACCGCTTTCTAGGTAGTAGCCACCGGGATAAATAAGGCCGTGATCTTCTGGTAACTGGTGGCAGGCATCGCCAATAGCATCTGAACGAATTACCTCTTTTGTCTTGCAGTTATAGATAAAGTAACGCCACTGTTTCTCTCGATAGGGAAGAACTTTCAGGACAATCAATCTACCTACCTTTGCGTAGTAGACACTCGCATCAGCAAGGGATTGATTTTTATCCTCCACCGGTTCGCTGTGGATACCTAAACCAGCTTCGGTATTATTCTCAACCTTAATGGTGAGCGTGCCATTGATAGTATCGATAAAGACTTCATCGAGAACACTGATGTGAGGAAATCTTCCGCTGATAAAGTTTTCACGATCACAAACTATCCATTCAAAATCGTGGCGGGGTGGGGTAGGAGCATCTCGTTCGCCTCGGTTATCGATATAGCGGACGTTTCCATCATTATTAAGCATCCAACGGAAGACTTTGACATCGGATATCTTTTCACCGATCTGAAAGGTTGCCAAAAGAACCTGATTCACTACTAACAGTTTTACCAGGTGCGCATTTCTATAGTAGTTGTAGAGTTCGTGAAAATCGTCAATAAACTGGGGGTCATCAAGAAAAGATCCGGATGTTGGTAGTGACTCAATCTCTAGCCCTTCCTCACTATCAATTAACTGATAAAGACCAAAAACATCGCTGACCTTGGTCTCTTTCTTGAGTCCGATAAAAACGTTGTAGCCAAATAACAGTTGTTCATTGATTAATGAAATATCACGGGCAATACAGTTATTTTCGGTATGAACGCGAACTCGTCCGATAACCTCCATGCTCGTTTCACCGAACTCTTGAAGCCTGGCTTCATTGAGTGAAGCAGCCTGCTTGGCCAGCGTTTCCGCCTGGTCAAGCAGACGCTTGCGTATCACTTCATAGGCGCCGCCTTCGGCAACGGCTTGATCAAGACTTTGCTGTTCAAGCGTAGTGACCACGTCAGACATACCAACTCCTGTGTTGATGCAAACTCATGCGAACACAAAGGTGTTCGCGGTAAGGCCGTAGTGTCAGGCTGAATCTGATGATTTATTACCTGTAATTGAGCCAATCAGTTTTTGCATCATATCTTTCTGCTCTGAACTACCATCGCGCATCAGTTTTGCAATAAATGCGCTCACGGTAAGGTTTTGCAAGCTATCGCTATTGCCTCCCAGTCCGCTGGCAATATCCTTGATATCTTCGATAATGTCAGCTTCGCCATTGAGATGTTTTCCAAGCAGTTTTTGTGCGGTTTCGCCGCGTACAGCACCATCAAGTGATTTACCAACAGCGAGGGCATTCACGAATTTTTCAAAGTAATCTCCGTTACCTCCAACGATATCGATATTGGCATCCCTCAGGGCAGAAGCAAGAATATTAGCCTGTTCTTTAGCAATTTCGGTATTGGCTTCGATCCAACGCATTGTTTCGGCATGGCTCAAGTCAAGTTTGAGACGGAACTCCTCATGTGCACGAGCATCGGCTCCCATCGCATCCATCGCGGCAAACTTCTCTTTTAAACCATTTGCCTCAGCGAGATAACGCAGTTCGATATTCTTAGCATCTGCTTCACCCATCTTCTCAATGGCATCCGCATCGGCTTCCTTAACTCGAACAGCAGCGAGCCCGACTTTTTCATCACCGATTGCCTGAGCCTCGAGCTTATCGCGCATAACCACAGCCTCGGCTCTGCCATCTTTCTCTTTCGCCACAGCAGTGGCTTCCATGACTTCCGCCTTGGCCAGTCCAGGCGCCGCCTCATGAAAGCGGGTTGCTTCTGCCTGCTTAATCGCCGCTTCTGCATCGAGCGTTGCTGATCTTTTACGGCCTTCCGCTAGCGTGACCTCCTGTTGAGCCTTATGGATGGCCTTCTGTTCCTCTGCCTCGGCTGCTTTAACCTCTTTCACCAGCCCCTCTTGAGCTTCTGCCTCAGCGGCAATAATACTTGCTTCTTTCTCACGTTCAGCCTTGGAGACAAGACGTACTCGCTCAATATTTTCTTCCTCTTCGGCGACTCGCTTCTCAACTGAGATCCGGTCACTGGTTAGGTCGGCAATCTCTTTTTTCTCCTGTTCGATCTCTTTCTCTTTCGAATAGTCTGCTAGCGCAACTATCCGTTGACGTTCGACAATTTCAAGATCTTTTGCTTTGGTCACACCCTCCGCTTCTTTGACAGTAACGCTTTGACGTTGATAGGCTGCTACTTCCACTTCACGCTGTTTGTTCTCTTCCTGGATGGCAATCGCTTCTTCCATTTTAATGCGAGCTTCTTCAGACCTAAACCGCTCTTCCGCTTGTACTTTTAGTGTTTCTGCCTCTTCTCTTGCCTGGATAGTGGCCACTTCACGTTGTTGCCGAGCAATCGCATCTTTTTCCTGTTTTTCAAGCTGCAGGACCGCCTCTCGTGTCTCAACATCCTTTTTCTTAATCGCCTTCTCTTCATCTCTTTCAAACTCATTGGTTCTGATATGCTGGGCTGCAGTGAGTTCGGTTATTTTTCGAATACCTTCTGCATCCAGGATATTATCACGATCAAGAGATTCAACAGGGGTCTGCTCAAGATAGTCTATCGCAGCATCTTCAAGCACATAGCCGTTTAAGTCTTTACCGATAACCTTAATGATGTCATCCCTGAAGGCATCTCTCTCCTCATAGAGGGAGATAAAGTCCATCCGCTTACCCACGGTTTTAAGGGCTTCAGAAAATTTTGCAGAGAAGAGTTCCTCAACGGACGATTGATCAGATGCCCGTTCGACGCCAACGGCCTGTGCAACCTTGAGTACATCGTCCTTGGTCATATTGACGCGAACAAAAAAAGTTACTTTTATATCGGCTCGGATATTATCTTTGCAGATCAACCCATCATGTCCACGACGATCTATTTCAATCGTTTTCAGGGATATGGTCATCAACTCTTTGAGATGAATAACCGGCAATACCAAGGCACCTGTAAAAGTAACCTTTGGATCTCTGCTCAGTGTACTGACGATCATGGCTTTGCCCTGAGGGACTTTTTTGTATAGCGTCGCGAACAAGGCAATTACGCCAAGCAGAATAATCGTGGCCGCTCCAATAATAATCAGGATGGTTCCCATGTTTGTTATTCCTCTGTAAAAAAATATAACGGTAATAGGTGGAGTAGGGCATTTAACTATTTTTAGCCAACAAGCTTTTGAAAATCCTCTTCGCTGATCACGCTATAAACCTCATCCACCTCATTGTAATCGGAAATTCTTAGTGTCATACCTTTCATAAATTGTTGATCCTCATCGGCTCGAATATTAATTTGTAACGGAGAACCTCCCGTCTCTACGATGCCGATACCAAAGCTATCATCCACTTTGGATGACGAGACGGTACAGGGATAGCCGATAAAGTCTTTATTGGAAGGTGCAAAATGCTTTACAAAAAGCGGCTTCATGGGCTTTATAATTTTTGCGGTAATCGGGATTGATATGGCAAATCCTACAAGCAGTACCAGTGTACCGACAGCATACTGAATCAGGGTAGAGCCTAATGGGGTCAAAATATAGGCTGAAACTGCATAGCAAAATGTAAAGCCAATCAATGCAATAATGCTGATAACCAGGGTGAATGGAACACCTGTCAACCCCAGGGTATGCAAAAGACCAACAAAGGGGGGAATATCACCATCGAAATCCACATCAAAGAGACTGTCATCTACATCGGAGGGGATTAAATCAATATCAAGCATGCCGAGAATAGCAAAAATCCAAAAAACCAACATTATTCCGAGAATTACGGTATAGACACTGGTCGGATAGTTGCTGATTATGTCGAAGAATGCGTCCAATTTAAACTCCTTGGCAAGGATTAATAGGGTGGTGTCAGCTGACTTTACCAGAGGCGTATTTTTTAATCTCTTCGATCATACGGGCCTTTATAGCAAGGCGCTCGTTGGGCTGGAGTCCATATTTCTCTGCCAATACATGGTAGTCTTCGTCCTTTAGAGACATGGTAAGCCTTGGCCTGACTGGTTTGACCGCCACCTCCAACCCAACAATATGACGGATCATATCGGATGGCGCATATCCCATATGACATGCTTCACGCTTTACGGTGGCGATAATCTCATTCTCCACGTCAAAAGCAACCTGGGTCGCTCTAATCGCTTTATCAGAATCACTCCATCGCTGCGGTTTTGCCTGCTTTTTATTGCTCATTCCGGGACGTCTCACCCTCAGTCAACTAAGATCTATTCCATTTTTCAAGCGTTGTCCTGTTGTTTAGACTTCAGGCGTTCAAGTACCTGTTTTTTTCGGTCATTCATATCACCGATACCAGCAGCCTTCAGTTTCTTTTCCAGAGACTCACCGCTAAATTCGGCATTCAGTTCTTGAGCTGCTGCCATACGATCGCTCTCATCCTGTTGGCGATGCTTAATTCGCTCTAATGACTCTTTGGCGGCCACCATTTTGGAGCTGCCACCATCAATATGTTGATTGATCGATTTTGCTGCTTTATGTACATTATCGGTGGTTTTAACCATTGAGATCTCTCGCTCATGCTCACGAATCTTTGCATGGGTCTGTTTGATCATCTCTTTGACTGATTCGACATGGGATGAAAATTGACGCTTAGCCGCCTGCTGGATTTCAAGTTCCTCCTCCAATTCAGCGATCTTTTCTGCCACTTCCATGGCCAGAGACTCTTTATCTTTCTCAAGAGCACCCATGGCCTTAGTTTCATATTCGGCAAGCTCTTTTTGCAACCGCTCGATCTCTCGACCAGTCTGCATCTCTTTTGCCATCACGCCGGTCAGATTATGTTCTGCCTGCTTAATCGCCTCTTTGGCGTCTTCGATCTCCTGTTCGTAGATTCGAATGCCCTGACTATCAAGAACTGCTTCTCCCAGTTCACGGCTACCACCACGAATCGCAGTAATCAGTTTTTTTAAAAAATCCATTGCTTGGCTCCTGTTGAGGTGTAGGGTCGAGGAAATAAATAATCATTCAAAAATTGCGCTGGATTTTGTCCTGGATTTTAGGCGCAAAAAGGGGAGCAAGATTGGATGATTATTTATTTTCCCAGCCCTTAGTTCAGATATTCACTCATTGCATCTATAGCATCGAGTGCATTATCACTGAGCACGGTAAGCTCTTTGGCTATGCTTTCTACAGATGAATCGATGGAAAGCGCGCCAAATATGGTATAGCGCGATCCAATTCGTCCAAAAGAAGAGAGGGGGATAGGGATGTTCATGTCCAGCATCACTTCCATCATCTCTGCCCGTTTACTGGGGATAACTTCATCGTCATCCCACAGATAGCAGATACAGATCATTTGACTCTCTGACTGGGTAAGGTAGATAGGTAACTCTTCCCTATCTTTAAATACCACTTGAACAACCTCGATTTCACCCGGTATTGGATTGAATTCATAATCGAGGCCATTCAGGTTGCCGGTATCTGACATACCGTGTACTGACTCAAGCTTCTCCAAAAGGCTACTCATTGGCATCTCCTTACACACGATAAGGGTAAAGATAATACTCATGACATAATATGTCAAGCATGATCGCCGACTCGATTTCACCCGGTATTGGATTGAATTTATAAGTTATCCTTGATTGGCATCCTTCATCAGTTCCTATAAGCTGCCTACCATCAATTCAGGCCTCAATAACTTGCAAACACGGGCATGAGAGGCAGCCAAAACCAAACTGAAAATCTCCCGGAATAAAGTGGCGTTGATGAACAATAAAAATCTTGATAATAAACCATGCGCCTGACGGTTAGCGTACTGCTTGGCGGTTTCTCCATTCTGCTGATCGGCTTCGGTCTGCTGGGTACCTTGCTGGGTGTGAGAGCGACTATAGAAGCCTTCTCCAATATGGAGACCGGCATTATTATGGCCGGTTATTATGCTGGCTATATCCTCGGTACTTGGCAAGGGCTGGGGATCGTGCAGCGTGTGGGTCATATACGTACCTTTGCCGCATTCTCCGCCCTCGGTGCGGCAAGCACACTCTTATTCTGTCTGGTCAATGATGCTTGGATATGGGTGCTGTTACGCATGCTTAACGGTGCGTCGATGGTTGGCCTCTATATGGTTGTGGAGAGTTGGCTCAATGGACAGACACCAGCCAGTAGTCGAGGCCGTGTCTTTGCCATCTACATGGTCACCACCTTACTGGCGCTTGCTGGCGGCCAGTTTCTGCTGCTGATCTACGATCCCGCAACGTTTGAGCTATTTACCCTGGCAACGGTGCTGATCACCCTTGCTATCATTCCTGTTGCGATCACAAAAGTCACCGAGCCGAGCATTGAGGAGCATGAACATCTTCCGCTCATCCGGCTTTTTAAACTCTCTCCTTTTGGTATGGCCGGTGTGTTCGGTGCCGGTGTGGTGAGTGGAGCCTTCTGGGGCATGACCTCAGTCTTCGGAATTCGTCTCGAGTTGAACGATGTGGACATTGCTATGCTGATGAGCACCACCATCATTGGCGGGGCCCTGCTGCAAATTCCCATCGGGCATCTTTCGGATAGATACGACCGGCGAGTTGTGCTATTACTCGTTAGCCTCAGTGCAGCCATCATGGCCGCCTTTTCAGGATATATGGTTATGCAGGAGTGGCAGGGCCTCTCCCTGGTGACCTTCCTCTATGGTGGACTGATGTTTGCAGTCTATGCCATCAGTGTCGCGCACACCAACGATCACTTGACGACGGGGCAGGTGCTAGGGGCGACCCGTGGATTGCTATTGATTTATGGAATGGGTGCACTCATAGGACCACTCGCTGGTGGGCTTGTGATGGATTGGGTGGGTCCTGTTGGTTTGCCCTTCATGTCGGCAGCAACCCTGATCTTGCTCAGCGCCTACGGAATCTTTCGAATGACGCGTCGAGCACCGATCCCGCTGGTGGAGCAGGCGGAATTTGTACCCCTCGCACGAACCAGCCAGGTCGTGATGGAGATGAATCCCCAGGCCGATCTGGAGCCGGAGTTGGATCTCTAGTCGAAATAATACAAGTATGCAGTAGCAGCGTTTACCAGAATGTGCAGAGGAGGATGTTAACCATAGCGGCCTTCAATGTAGTCAGCTGTCTCTTTTTTCTTGGGCGTTACAAATAGGTCTTCTGTGAGTTGGTGCTCAATCACTTTGCCCATCAACATGAAGATGCACTCTTCACTGGCCCTGCGCGCTTGAGCCATGTTGTGAGTCACAATGAGTATGGTGTATTCACCTCGTAACTCCCAAATTAACTCTTCAACCGCCGCTGTACCTTTGGGGTCGAGTGCCGAGCAGGGTTCATCCATTAATAGAACGCTTGGTTTTACCGGTAGTAGGCGTGCAATACAGAGCTTCTGCTGCTCCTCCAGTGAAAGGCCAGTGCCTTTTTCTGTGAGGCGGTCTTTAACCTTGTCCCATAAAAGAACCTGTTTTAAAGCGGACTCGACAATCTCGTCCTGGTCCGTTTTTGATACTTTATTGGCTCTATTGTGGATTTTGTAGCCAAATAGAATGTTATCTCTGATAGATATAGGCAGGGGATTGGGGCGTTGGAAGACCATACCAACCTGTTTGCGCACCTGTACTAGTTCAACATCTGGGTTATAGATATTCTTATTCAGTACATTAATACTTCCCTCAATGCGTACATAACCCAATCTTTCATTAATGCGGTTGATACTACGCAGAAAGGTTGATTTGCCACAACCAGAAGGCCCTATCAGGGAGGTGATCATACCATTACGAATCTTGAGATCCACATCAAACAGTGCCTGAAATGATCCATACCAGAGATTGAGCTTTTGGGTTTGAATGGCATAGTCGGGTATGTTATCGCTGTGGGTACTTTTATTGGTATTCATCAGACTCTACGCGAGAAACCCCGTTCTTCAGATCGGGGAGGGATAGCGTCCGCCATCAGGCGGCCTATCTCGCTGCCTCCTTTTTATTCAATACTATCGTTGATTGTCAGACACGTGCGTTTATAACTGCGCGGGCCAATGAAGTAGGCAGATAAATCAGCCGAACTTGCCTTCGACATAGTCGCGGGTTCTCTGATCCTTTACTTCAGCAGTAAATAGATCTTCTGTCACACCGACCTCTACACATTCTCCATCGAGAAAAAATGCCGTTCGATCAGCAAGGCGTCTTGCCTGCTGTACCAAGTTGGTTACCAGAATAATGGTCATATCCTGTTTCAGCTCTTTTAGAACTTCCTCTATGCGCATTGTGGTAACTGGATCTACGGCAATGGAAAATTCATCTAGCATCAACAGATCAGGGCTTTGGGAAAGTGCACGGGCGATGGTCAATCTCTGCTGCTGTCCGCCTGAAAGTAGGCTACCAAGAGAGTCGAGTCTGTCTTTAACTTCGTTCCAAAGAGCTGCTTTGGTCAGGCAACGTTCAACAATCACATCCAGCTCACTTTTCTGATTAATACCTCGCAGCCTGGGGGAGAGTGCTACATTTTCATAGATGGTCAGAGGCAAACCAACAGGCAATGGAAAAACAACACCAATACGGCTTCTGAGGGCATAGATGTTCTTCAGCTTACGCACATCAAGTCCATTGAAAAGGATTTGCCCCTCAACGGACATTTCACTGTTGAAGGTATCCATACGGTTCAAAGATTTAAGAAATGAGGTTTTACCCGCATTCGCAGGACCAATGATGCCAAATATCTCATGCTCCCGGATAGAGAGGCTTACCCCGCTTAAAGCTGTGACGCTGCCATATTTTATCCTCAAGTCACTGACTGCGAGCTTAATCTGAGATTGGGTGCTGGTAATTGATTTATTAACACCTGTGGCTACATTGAGGCCCTGCGCTACCATTTCTTTTTGCCTCTCAAGCGCATGCGAAACGCGATGGAGAGACTATTCATAAGCAGCACCATAGCAATTAAAACTAATGCAACGCCATAGGGAAGTTCATCCGGTACACCAGGAACTTGAGTGGCAACAACAAACAAGTGTAGTGAGAGCGCCATGGTTTGATCAAACACGCTCTGAGGAAGAAACGGCAGAAAGAACGCGGCACCGGTAAACATAATCGGTGCTGTTTCTCCAGCAGTTCGCGACACCTCTAGGATAATACCGGTCAAAATGCCGCTGATGGCATTTGGTAGCACCACCCGGCGAATGGTCTGCCAGCGAGTTGCTCCCATGTTCCAACAAGCTTCGCGAAATGCCTGGGGCACCGCTCTCAAAGACTCACGGGTTGAGACAATTACAACTGGCAAGGTCATAATAGCCAAAGTTAAACTGGCAGCAAGAATACTGGTACCAAAGCCGAAAAATATGACAAAAGCACCAACACCAAAAAGCGCATGAACAATTGAGGGGACGCCTGCCAGATTGATGATGGCTAATTGGATGATCCGGGTAAACCAATTATCACCCGCATACTCGTTTAGATAAATCGCAGCGGCCACACCGAGTGGCACAGAAGCGAGTAGGGCGATTGATACGATCCAGATGGTTCCTAGCAGAGCAGGAAAGATACCACCAGCGGTCATGCCGTTGGTCGGATCAGTAAAGAGAAAATCGAGAGAGATGATGCTACCCCCCTTGACAACCAAGGTAGCAAGAATAGTGACCACGGGAATAATCAATAGCACGGTCATCAGCAGAAACAGGTTGCGAAACAGGTTTTGGATGCGCTTATTTTTTACGTTTAATGCGGATTCGGCAAACATCGCTTTTACCCTTTGTGGACGCCACGAACAATCAGGTCCGCAGTCAGGTTGATAAGAAAAGTTATGATGAATAGAAAGATGCCAATCGTGAACAGTGCCTGATAGTGAGAGGAGCCCACTGCGGTCTCTCCCAATTCTGCAGCAATGGTTGCTGTCAAGGCGCGAACTGGATCAAACAGGCTATCTGGAATATTAACAGCATGGCCAGTTGCCATCAGCACAGCCATGGTTTCCCCAAAACCTCGGCCAACGCCTAATAGCACAGCACCCAGCAAGCCGTTTTTCGCTGCGGGTAGTACCGTTTTGTAAATCACTTGCCAGCGCGTTGCCCCCAGAGCCTCTGCGGCTTCACGATAGCGGTCTGGTACCGCCTTAAGCGCATCCTCGGCAATTGATGTCATAATCGGGGCGGCCATTAAGCCAAGAATAATACCAGCATTAAGCACATTCAGACCTACCGGAACATTAAAAACATCAATAATCAACGGGTTCATAATCGAAAGACCGATGAACCCCCATACTACAGATGGAATAGCAGCAAGTAGCTCTACCAGAACTTTGAGGGTTTCTCTTAATTTACCTGTGGCAAATTCACCAATAAAGACGGCCGCACCCAGGGAGAAGGGGATCGCCACAACCATGGCTAACCCGGTAACACTGGCAGTACCGGCAATAAGCGCAAGAATGCCATATTCGGGAACGTCTTCATCAGAAGGCTCCCAAAAAGGAGAGAGAAAAAACTCTTTGAAAGTGAAATCACCAAATAAAAAGCCAAATCCTTCCATGCCAACAAACACAAAGATGCCGATAATAAAGATTATTGTGGAGATGCCAGCAATGAAAACAATTGCTTGAATAAACTTATCGACATACCAATCCATGTTACGACTATCGAAATCCTTGCTCATCGACCTTTGAGGTGAGTTGATTTCGGACATCTTATTCAGCCCCTTCTCCACGAAGCAGTTCCATTAAATCCTTTATAAGGAGTGCCATCTCATGGTAGAGGATTTCGAATTCGTGACTATCTTCATCTTCAGGAATTTCACCGATTCCCCACTCAAGCACCGAAGTATGGAAAGGAACCCGTGACAGGTATTTGGATATATCTTCCTGAAGAGTGACAATGACATGCTGATCAGCAATCTCTTTTTCCGTCAGTTGATCGAGTGATGAGATTGTGGCCTGACTGAAGTCAATACTTCGTTGATCCAGAAATGAGGTCAGATGGGGATTGATGGCATCGGCCTGAATACGTCCAGCGCTGCGGTAGCGACCAGACTGAGGGTGGTTTTTTCGAGCGATAGCCTCAGCTAACTGGGAATGACAGCTATTATCCTCATCGACAAACATAATATTAAATATTTTTGGTGACTTCTGCTCTCCAGTAACAGCAAAAACCGTCTCTTCGCATAGATTTTTTGCCTGATCAGAAACCCTTTTTAGTTGATTAAAGACAACGAAGATCGCCAATATCTCTTCGCCTCTTTCTCTGTGATCATTGGCCATCATCTCTGTATAGATTGTACTCAGGTTATACTCAAGCTCGCTGGTCATAAGCATAGAACTTTTCGCAAGTTCAGCATCCAATTCAGTAAAGGCTCTAATAGAGAACTTCATCATGCGTATAGTTTCATTAGCGAGCCGATCCAGCTCCCGCCCCAGATTGCCGCTCGGTGGTTTAGAAAGCTGGATGCCCTCTCGAGCGATAGTTACCGCGTAGTCGCCCATACGCTCCAACTCGATATTGGCGCGAATCACAGAGGAGAGAAGGCGTAAATGGCCACCAGTTGGTATGTGTATGGCAAAAAAACGGTGGCATATCTTATCGATTTCGCGCATACAGCGATTGATTGGGTAGTCATTCAAGACCGTTGCATGGGCGAGTTTTCGGTCGCCCGTTTGCAGTGACTTAATCGAATTATTTATCGCTTTCTGAACCTGGGCACCCATTTTTGCCACGCGATCATGAATGTTATTGAGGTCACGCTCTAGGCGTTCTTCGAGATGGGACATTGGTTAATGCTCCGCTGTAAATGAATCAGCTGATGACCACTTAGTTTCAAACGATTCCAAACACATGATTTTCTAGTGTGGTGCTTCATACAAATTGACGATTATAGCGTGACGCTAAGCGGTTAGCCGCTAGGCGCGTGCCGCCGGGAATGGCTTCTCCCTTTCCAAGGCACGCAACAACGCGGATGACCGCTTAGCGTCACGCTATAATCGTCAATTTGTATGAAGCACCACACTAGAAAATCATGTGTTTGGAATCGTTTGAAACTAAGTGGTCATCAGCTGATTCATT
>JARRQF010000003.1:0-31749 GCA_037382065.1 Candidatus Thiodiazotropha sp.
GCTGTCCAACTGATCTTTTTAGGTTGAAAAGGGCGAGCCATTCCCTGCGCATTGCGCCTTGTCTCCTGGCCTGAGCAGGCTTCTATCATCGTCAATTTGTATGAAGCACCACACTAGAGGTTTTCCAGTGAGATATTGACCATGCCCACAGTTCATCTAGGTTGCTAGGGCGTTCCTGTGGTTGGGGTTGATGCAGGAATTGAAGTGCCTGTAACAGGCTGTCGATGGGGTGCTTTGAGTCCACGGGAGTGTCGGCACTCTGTTTACTCAGCTTCCGTCCTGTACTATCGGTTGCCAGAGGGAGATGCAGGTAGCTTGGCTGATCGAGATTGAGCAGTTGCTGCAAATAGCGTTGCCTGGGGGCTGAGTTGATCAAATCTGCACCTCTTACCACATGAGTGATGCCCTGCCAGGCATCATCAACCACTACAGCAAGCTGGTAGGCATGAAATCCGTCAGCACGGCGGATGATAAAATCGCCAATTTCACGCTCAAGATTTTGTGTAAAGCGACCTTGTAATCTATCATCGATAGTGATGTCCATGTCTTGAGTCACTAGGCGAATGCAGTTGGTTGCCTTCTCCATGCGAGGCCCCAGGCGGCAGGTGCCAGGATAGATTGCCCCCTCTCGTCCCATCTGCGCTACTTTGCTAATATCTTTGCGTGTGCAGCAGCAGGGGTAGGCGAGACTGGATTGAGTCAGTTGTTCGAGCGCGGCGGCATAGCTTTCACTACGATGACTTTGATAGATAACCTCGCCATCCCATTGGAAGCCAAATGCATCCAGATCATGGAGGATTGCTGACGCGGCCCCTGGTACTTGTCGAGTTTGATCCAAATCCTCTATTCGTACCAGCCATTCACCCGCATGATATCTGGCATCGAGATAGCTGCCTACAGCCGCGATTAGTGAGCCGAAATGCAGGCTGCCAGTTGGTGATGGGGCAAAGCGACCACGGTAGCTAGTTGAGTTCATCGGGAAGGTTAAGGGGCGAGGAAATAAATAATCATCTAAAGATTGCATAATCCTATCCTTGGAATAGCGGGCTATTGTGCGTCGTTGCGCGCTGTGCATGGATGTACAAGTGTCGCGGGCACATGGATGCGCAGGAGTGACCCTTGCCCTGCACCACCACAAGCGCACCCTTCACGCTGCCCAGCTGATCTTTTTAGGATAATTATTTATCCCTCCAGCCCTAAGTTAAAGTGAGATAATAAAAAAACCGGCAAATACCGGTTTTTTATTAGGACAACAAGAGTAGAGACTAGCTCATCTGCTTTTCACGAATCTCATCTAGCGTTTTGCAATCAATGCACAAGGTTGCAGTTGGGCGGGCTTCCAAACGACGAATACCGATCTCGATACCGCAAGATTCACAGAATCCATATTCCTTATTGTCAATCTTTTCCATAGCTTCGTCGATCTTCTTGATTAGTTTTCTCTCACGATCGCGAGTACGTAATTCAAGACTGAACTCAGATTCCTGGGTTGCACGGTCATTTGGATCAGGGAAATTTGCAGCCTCATCCTGCATATGATGCACAGTTCGGTCGACCTCTTGCATGAGGTTTGCTTTCCAGGCAGCTAAGATAGAGCGGAAGTGCTCCTCCTGCTCCTCATTCATATACTCTTCGCCCTTGGCGGGTTCATAGGGCTTAATGCCGAAAGATCCAGCCCCTGTTTCTGCGGCTTTCTTCTGGGCCATTCATGATACCTCTTCAGTGAAGGCGCATATCTATACCAGAAAGGAAAGAGCGAAACAACATGCTATTAAAGAGGTGACTTATTCGGGGAGAGGTTTGCCTATTGGGAAGGCAGGTTATTAGCCTGAATATCACCAGATTCACATGTCAGTTGGCCCGGTATAAAGTAGCACCATGTTCAGTCCATCTCTTGTCGGGTTTCATAAGCCGTCAATAATATGAAACACTACATCACTATAAAGTCGGCCAAACTTAGTAAAAATTGATAGTCGTTTTGGGATTATAATCGTTTTTAATCATTTATATCGTGAAACTAAGCATTAATTGCTATGGGTGTAGCGGAAGTAGCCTTTGTTACTAACCAGTTCATAAATAAGGCTCTTGACACTCAGGGCTACAAGAGTGGCTCATCTCAAGACACAGGTCGTATCCCACAGGAAGTGCCCATGGAGCACAGGCCATACAGCCCATCCCTTGTCAAGGCTCACAACACCGAGCTGAGCCATTCTTGTAGCTACTAACCTTTTGATATTTAATGACAGGCCATGGGGTGTATCCTTATGGAGTGCGTTATCAAAACTTGTAGTAGGAGTGCTACAGTAGTGTTTTGATGTCTCGCCGTGAGTAAACAGGCAATGGTTGAGTGTCAAGATACTTATGGCCTGTAGCCTCAGTGATTTCACACAACATAACGCTAGCCGATTTTTCGCTAAAGAGTTGAGATGGCCAATTTAGAAGCTTTAATTTTTGACGTTGACGGAACCTTGGCAGACACCGAGCGCGATGGGCATAGAGTCGCATTCAACCAAGCATTCCGTGATGCTGGATTGGATTGGGAATGGTCTATTGAGCTATATGGTCAATTACTTGCCGTGACTGGTGGTAAAGAGCGTATCCGTTACTTCTTGAATCGTTTTAATCAGGCTTTTAAGCCTCCTGCCGATCTGGATGGTTTTATTGCTGCTTTACATGCCAGCAAAACCGAGCATTACACCCGTATCCTCGCAGAGGGTGGGATTCCGATGCGTGTTGGAGTCAAGCGCCTCTTACATGAGGCCAGAGAGAAGGGGATACGGCTGGCCATTGCCACCACCACAACACCAGCTAATGTGAGTGGATTACTGCAACACAGTCTGGATGCTTCGGCAGAGTCCTGGTTCGAGGTAATCGCGGCAGGAGATATTGTACCCGCCAAGAAGCCAGCCCCAGATATCTACCTTTGGGCGATGCAACAAATGGGGCTACAACCAGGCGCTTGTCTTGCATTTGAAGATTCACACAACGGAGTCCAGTCAGCCAAGCGAGCTGCGATCAAATCAATTTTGGTTACTACCAATGGCTATACCAAGCAGGATGACTTTAGCGGTGCCACTCTTGTCGTTGATCAGATTGGCGAACCTGAACTACCTTTTCAGGTAGTGAGTGGCGAAGCGGAGGGGCAGCGCTATATCGATATCGCCATGCTTGAAGAGCTGCACCTTAAACCTAAAAAGATTAGTTAAAAGTTGGATATGAGTCATATTGCTCAGCGCATGAGCCGAATTGCGCCTTTTTATGTGATGGATCTTCTGGCTCGCTCCAGAGCGATGGAGGCGCAAGGACGATCAGTTATCCATATGGAAATCGGTGAGCCAGACTACGTAACTCCTGAGCCTGTGGTGGCAGCAGGACAGGCGGCATTGGCGGCAGGGAAAACCCACTACACCCCAGCGACGGGGCTTCCAGAGTTGCGCCAGACAATCGCCGATTTCTACCAGCAACACTATGGCACCACCATTGATGCGGCACGGGTAGTTGTGACGTCAGGTGCATCGGGGGCTCTGCAACTGCTGGTCAGTGCGTTGATTAACCCAGGAGAGTCCGTTTTAATGGCCGATCCAGGTTATCCATGTAATCGTCACTTTGTGGAGCTGGTTGATGGTGTGCCGGTGGGTATACCTGTGGGGCCTGAAACAGGCTATCAACTGACGGCTGAACTGGTGGCAAAAGCTTGGCGTAACGATACAAAAGCGGTTCTAATCGCTTCGCCATCAAATCCGACCGGGACGCTACTGTCCGATAGTGAGATGCAACGTCTGCATGCTAAGGTGCAGAGTTTGGGAGGGGTTCTTATTGTCGATGAGATCTACTTGGGTCTATCCTATGATGTCACTGCGGGAACCGCATTGCGTTTTGGAGACGACCTATGCGTTATCAACAGCTTCTCTAAATTTTTCTGTATGACAGGTTGGCGATTGGGCTGGCTAGTGGCTCCTGATTCGATGCTAGATCCTTTGGAGCGTTTAGCCCAGAATATTTTTCTTTCTGCACCGACCCTATCCCAAGTTGCTGCTTTGAGTGCCTTTTCCGCAGAGGTGATGCAGATCCTTGAACAGCGCCGCCAGGTTTTTCAAGAGCGTCGGGATTTCTTGTTGCCTGCGCTGCAAGATTTAGGATTTTCCATACCCGTGATCCCTCAGGGAGCATTTTATCTCTATGCGGGTTGCGAAGGGATTACCCTGGATAGCCAGGTTTTCGCCACGCAGCTACTAGATAAGGCTGGTGTTGCGGTTACCCCTGGACTCGATTTTGGTTCCAACCAACCTCAGCGTCATCTGCGTTTTGCCTACACAACGAATTTGCAAAAGTTGCAAGAGGGGGTTGAGCGTATTAAACGCTTTCTCTCTTAATGATCCGACATTTCCTGCAGCTGTTCTCGCCAGAAAATAGTTGCGCCTGCAACGGCGGCCGGCATGGCGATAAAATTAAGGACTGGAACCATCATCATGGCGGTTAAGCTGCCGCCAAAAGTTAGAGAGGTAAGGCGAGATAGCTTTAACCGTCGGTGTTGCTCTTTGAAGCTTAAGTGATGGTTTCCCATCGGGTAATCTCCATACTCGATTGCCAGATACCATGCGCTGAATAACATCCAAAGAAATGGTGCGACGATATTCACTCCTGGTATAAAAAACAGAATTAAAAGTGGTATGGCACGTAGTAAGAAATAGGTTAATTTGTTAATTTCCGAATAGAGCAATGGCAATAACTCTTTCATCATCTGCTTTGCTCCGCCTTGCTGCTTGGGTGGCTCTCCACCCAGATAGGCTTCAATCTTTTCTGCTAGCAAACTATTGAATGGTGCAGCGATCAAGTTGGCAATGAGTGTGAAACTATAGAAGACCAGGAGCAACACCGTCATTGCAAACAGAGGCCAAAGTAGCCAGCGCAGCCAGGCTAGCCAACTTCCATTGGCAGGTAAAAATTGCTCCATCAATTGTTCGAATTGGGTGATACCAAGCCAGATCAGCAAACTGAAAACCACGATATTGACCAGAAGTGGTATTAGCACGAAGGGTCTGATGCCTGGTTTAGGAAGCAGGCTGAGTCCTTTTAACAGGTAACCAACGCCAGCGAGTGGATTATTCGACATTAATAGTTTCCTTTGGGATAAAAATGAGATGATAACGTATATGTGTCCGCAACACTTATGCATCCCTGTACAGCGCGCACTGACACGAAATAGCCTGCTATTAGCAATGGAGCGGCCAACTGATTTTAAGTTCAACCTAAAATTGGCAATGATGCATGACCAATTTAAATACTGGGTTATCTCTTAGGAAACAGAGGAGATAGCAGGTAATTTGGCCATAAAATGGTCTACGTAGTGTGGCTTCGGTGGGTAAATCGATCTATACTTCGATAGAGTTCACAGTTTCTATCGACTAAATGATAACTTGTGAGTGTGTTCAAGTAATTTTTTATGGCAGGTAATTAGACTCTCTATATATATATACAACACATATACATATAGTAGATTCTTTAATATCTTGCCTGAGGCTGAAAATGTTAACTAACATCACTGTTTATCGTCTACCTGATCTGCATATAAAATATGCAGCCTTTTCCTTGTTGGCACTTTTTATATTATTGTTGCCAATTACTAGCTTTGCTGAGCGAGTGTTCTCCTCATTTCCTATGCATGAAGATTTCAATGCCAATGACTATAACGATATTGTATGGATGACCAATGGTGCTCGGCATGAGTGGGCCGCCCATGCTGGCTGGAATGGTGGAGGGGCCGCCAAAATATTTCCAGTTACTAGTGAGGGCTATAACGCTTTAGGGCAGTTCCATTTTCCAGAGACAGAGCAGCTTAATGCAAGATTTTTAATTCGCCATGGCAGCGCATTCAACTCTAATCGTCTGACCTACTCCAAAGTTATTGTTATGAACCGTGCAGGCTATCGCGAGAGACCGATGATCGGCGGCAGATACTATGAGGCTGGGGGATGGAGGACCTACGGTGCTTGTGATAATACTGTCTGTAAATATGAGGGTGGCGATTACTGGCCTGATGGGACCGATTCCTTCAGAATCGGCGATCCACCAAATGCCCGAGAGGAGGAGTGGATCTGTATCGAGTTCGCTGCAAACTCCCGTACCGGACTTATCCAGCTTTACATCACTACTCAGGATGGTGTCCATAGTGGGTTATATGTTGATAAGACCATGGAACATCCAGGTGGCACGTTCAGCTGGATCGATGTGATTGGCGGTTATTTCAATTCAGGAAGTACGCCTGGACCAAATAACTATTTTATGATTGATGAGTTGGTTATCGATAATAAGTATATTGGCCCACCTGAAGGGTTTGGAGTGGCGGCGATGAGCCCACCAAATCCTCCAACTCTGCAGTAATCCCTTAGATATGCCTTATAAAACAAACCCTTGATCAATCTGATCAAGGGTTGTTTATTTATTTCCAATTGTTTTGAAGACTCTTTCTGATATTGGGCTTCTAAGGCCATTTATATCATAGCTAATGATGCCGAAGTAGTAATCGCCAGGCTCCATGTCTGAGAGATCATAAGACGTGGCTTGGGGATCATCAATTTCTGCTACCAATTCCAGATTGCTCGAGGATGGACCGCTGTATATTTTGTAGCCAGAGAGTTCGCTCAAATCCAGAAAGCTTCCATCGATCCGAGCGGAAGGAGCAATCCAGTTAAGTGTGGAATTCGCTGTGGCTTCTCCGCCATCAGAGCTTCCACCGCCACATGAGGCTAGTGTACAAGCGAGACAAACTAGTAAGAGTGTGTGTTTCATCATGGTGTCCTACCATTCCTTAACGACGATTAATTATTGGATAATTAATCTATAATTATATTGATCTTACTGCGTGGTATCAATTAAGCATGGTTTTTTGCGTATCCATTTTGGGATATGAGATGTAACTTAAAGTCAGATCCCACTTAAAGAATAGTTTAAACTATATTAAGCGCATAGTATTCTGAAAACCACATACCTTGATTGAAATGTGACAACGAGTAGGTATTTATCTAAAAAATGGCTCGATAAAAGGGGCTATTGTGCTTGATCTAGACCTTGCTATTTGCGGTTGACGTCGGCATTTTTTCCATGACAGCTTTTTTTAGACATTCAAGTTGAGAATTTTCCCATAAAGGCTTGTTTTGTCTGTTAGTAATAAAAAATACATCTTCAACTCTGGCGCCTAGCGTGGTGATTTTGGCGTGTTGCAAGCGGACATTACAGCTGGCAAAAACTTGGCCTACATCTGATAGCAGGCCTGGACGATCCATAGTCACTAAACGCATGATAGTGCGCCCAAGTGTAGCTTCTTGGGTGAAGAAGATTTCTGTTGAGTTATCGAAGTGCTTGTTTTGTCTGGGAATACGCCGGCTCACAGTGAGAGGGCTGTCACCTTCCTGGTATAAACCCTTGGTGAGAGTGTTGATGATCTCATCGCTGCGGAGGCCAAACTCTACTGGTGTGCCATCCTGTTCCAATACAAGATAAGAGTTGAGAGAGAAGCCATCAGAAGTGCTCATGACTCTGGCGTTGACAATAGATAGCGATAATTGATCCAGTAGTGTGGTCGTGACAGCAAAGAGGTTATCCCGGTCTGGGCCGTAGTAGAGCACCTCAGTGCCTCCCCGCTTAGCTGTCTGACGTATCTGCAGCAGTGGCAGCTGCTCAGCTGGGGTTTCCAAAATCACTTTGGTATGACGTTGGATCGCGTTTGGTGAGTGGGTGAGGAAATACTCGCTGGTAAATGTGGACCAAAGGCGCTCTACCTCCTTCTTTCCAATAGCCTTTTGAATGAGTTGCTCCATTGCCGCTGATTGCTTTTCATGGACTAATTCCTCCTGTGCGAGAGGGTTATCCAGACCACGGAGCAGTGCACGGCGAGTCGCGTTGTAGAGATCACGGAGCAGAGAGTCCTTCCATGAGTTCCAGGCAGCTGGATTAGTGGCCTTACTGTCGGCGAAGGTTAGTAGGTAGAGATAAGTCAATCGATTCAGGTCGCCCACCAACGCAGCGAATTCCTGCACTACTTTGGGATCTGTGATGTCTTTTCGTTGTGCGGTCATTGACATATCCAGATGGTGTCGTACAAGCCAACTGACCAGTTGGCTATCATATTCACTCAAATGGTGTAGGCGGCAGAAATTGAGTGCATCAACCGCACCCAGATCGGAATGGTTGCCCCCTCGGCCTTTGGCGATATCATGAAATAGTGCCGCCAAGTAGATTAACTCGTCCTTGGGCAGGGTTTTTGCCAGCTGCGTGCAAAATGGATTTTCTTCTGCATACTTCTCCACATTCAGTCGACGAATATTTCTGACAACCATCAGAGTATGCTCGTCAACAGTATAGACATGAAAGAGATCGTATTGCATGCGTCCGGCGATATTCTCAAACATGGGGATATAGGCTGCCAGTACACCATAGATGTTCATCCGCCGCAGTGCTCGGGTGAGTCCGGTAGGTTGGCGGATGATCTCCATGAACAGACTTTGCGCCCGGATGTCCTGACGAAAGTTCTCATCGATTAGATAGGTGTGATTCCGTATTAAGCGTATGGTACTGGCCCTGACGCCTTTCAAATCAGGGTTTTCTTGCATGATGAGAAACAGTTCGAGAAGTGCTGTGGGATAGTATTTAAAGACTGTTTCGTATGTAACTTCAAGGAAATAGCTTCTTTTTTGAAAGCGTTGGTTGATGGCAATTGGTTCGCCTAAATCGTCCTTTAGCAGAATGCTCTCCTGGAAATGCTGGAGCAGCATTTCATTGAGTCTGCTGAGTTCCATAACCGTACGGTAGTAGTCACGCATGAAGCTCTCTACGGCCAGATTGGCATGGTCGGCATCATAGCCGAGATAGGAGGCCAGCGTCTGTTGATGATCGAATAGCAGCCGATCATCGCAGCGACCAGTCAGCAGGTGGAGAGCGAAACGTACCCGCCACAGGTGGTTCTGCCCCTCAATCAAAGCCTGGTATTCGGCTTCCGTGAGAAAATGGTGATCCACAAGGTCGTGCAGATCTTGGATCTTAAAATGGCGCTTTGCGACCCAGCCGATCATCTGGATATCTCTCAAGCCGCCCGGACTCTCCTTGATGTTTGGTTCGAGATTACTGAGGCTACCATCCTGCTTGGCATGGCGGCTGCGTTGCTCGTTCCATTTTGCCTCAAAAAAATCGTGACTATTCCAAATTCGGTCGGAGCTGGTAACTTGTTGCATCTCTTCGAAAAGGGCTTTGGAGCCTATGAGAAATCGTGCTTCGACGAGGTTTGTGATGACCGTGATATCACGCGACGCCTCGCGCTCGGTATCTTTAATAGTTCGTACACTATGACCAATTTCCAGGCCGATGTCCCAAAGCAGAGTGAGAAGCTGTTCCAGTTGATCCTTAAACGATTCAAATTGCTCTTCTTGGTTGAGTAACACCAAAATGTCAATGTCTGAAGCTGGATGGAGCTCGCCCCGACCATAACCCCCAACAGCAACCAGGGTGGCTGTTTCTCCTCGAAAAAAGCGTGTCCAGGCATGTTTAAGTATTTCGTCGACCAGAAGGGCACGCTCAGAGACCAACTGGCTGGTGGGAGTCTGCCCTGTGGAAAATCGTTCCTTGACATCTTCGGCGTAGCGTTTGAGGTAGTCTTTGCAAGACTGGATAGGTGAGGTGTCGTGCCGAAAGGCTTTTTTGAGAGCAGAATAGTCAATCATATTAATCGCTTGACGAGCTGATGCCGGTGCAGATTAGGCACACCGATCACGCTCTTCATTGCGTAGCGTGAGGACTTCAAAGCCGCTGTCGGTGACCAGGATGGTATGCTCGAATTGGGCGGAGAGCGAACGATCCTTGGTGACGACCGTCCAACCATCGGACTTTAGTTTGATCTGCTGTTTGCCAGAATTGACCATCGGTTCGATGGTGAAACACATTCCTGATTGTAGCTTTAGGCCGGTACCAGGTTGGCCGTAGTGAAGTACCTGCGGATCTTCGTGAAACTCTTTGCCGATACCATGGCCACAATACTCTCTGACAACACTGTAGTTATGCTTTTCGACAAAGGTCTGAATTGTGTGACCTATGTCTCCGAGGTGGCAGCCAGGTTTAACCAAGTTGATGCCCCGCCAAAGAGCATCCTGGGTGATATTAATGAGCCGATTTGCAAGGATTGATGACTTTCCAACCACGAACATCTTGCTGGTATCACCATGATAGCCATCTTTAATCACGGTGATGTCGAGATTGACGATATCGCCGTTTTTTAGAGCCTTTTCATTGGGGATGCCGTGGCAGACGACCTGATTGACTGAAGTACAGATTGATTTCGGGAAACCCTTGTAATTCAGTGGTGCTGGTATGGCCCTCTGCACATTGACAATGTGGTCATGACAGATACGGTCGAGTTCCAAGGTGGAGACGCCTGGTTTAATGTGGGGTGCGATGATATCTAGCACTTCAGCAGCCAGTTTGCCGGCTAGCCGCATTTTCTCTATTTCTGCTGCTGTTTTTATTGTGACGCCCATGTGAAATCTTCTGAATGTCCGGAGGGTTGTGAATGTGGATGGGTGCGGCGTGATTGTCGCATTAAGCTGGTTATGGTATAAAACGCCCCGCTGAATCGCAAACTGTTCAGCAATCCAAGTCCGTTAAAGCTGTCATTTTTTTATGCGGGCAATAACACACACATATCGACACATGGTCCTGGGTGCCTTGGGTAAAGCTGAAAATAGGCAATATTTGCTCATAAAATCAGGTCTATAGGTTGGGTCATGGGATATGTGGAGGTTCAACCCGATACAATCAGGAGTCACTCATGAGTGAAGTATCAATGCGCCAAATGCTTGAGGCAGGCGTGCACTTCGGGCATCAGACCCGTTACTGGAACCCAAAAATGGGTTCTTACATCTTTGGTCATCGCAATAAGATTCACATTGTGAACCTTGAAAAGACCATGCCCTTGTTCAAAGATGCGATGAATTTCATCGGATCGCTCACTGCCAATGGCGGTAAAATTCTCTTTGTTGGCACCAAGCGGGCTGCACAGAACATCATACGTGAGGAGGCTGAACGTTGTGGCATGCCTTATGTTAACCACCGCTGGTTGGGTGGCATGCTGACCAACTTCAAGACCATCAAGCAATCAGTTAAGCGCCTCAAGGAGCTTGAGGCTATGTTTGAGGATGGTAGTGTAGACCAGCGCTTTAATAAGAAGGAAGCACTCGGCCTGAGTCGCGAGCTGGAGAAGCTGGAGCGTAGTCTGGGTGGTATCAAGAACATGAATGGCTTGCCTGACGCACTTTACATTGTTGATGTAGGGCATGAGAAGAATGCCGTGGCTGAAGCACGTAAGCTGGGTATTCCTGTTATTGGCGTGGTTGATACCAACAATGATCCCGATGGTATCGATTATGTGATCCCTGGTAATGACGATGCTATCCGTGCCGTTCAGCTCTATGTTCAGGGTGCCTCAGCAGCGATTCTTGAGGGACGCACAAACGCGGCCAATATGGTGGCTGGGGGCGGTGAGGAGTATGTCGCGGAGGCTCCGGATCAGGCCTGAGCCATCCAGACAGAGATCGGATTCTTTAGAATCCGATCAGAACTCTTTTAAGGCAATTTTTTAGCATTAGAATTTAAGGTAGGCAGATTATGGCGATTACAGCCTCTCTGGTGAAGGAACTGCGCGAGCGTACCGGCGCAGGTATGATGGAATGCAAAAAGGCATTGGTTGAGACTAATGGTGATGTGGACCAAGCCATTGAACAGATGCGCAAATCTGGACAGGCAAAAGCGGCTAAAAAAGCAGGCAGAATTGCTGCGGAAGGCGTTATTGTGCTCAGTTTCAATGACGATAGTACTCAAGCGGCAATGGTTGAGGTCAACTGTGAGACAGATTTTGTCGGCAAGGATGAAAATTTCACATCTTTTGCCAAGGCTGTCGCAGAGCGTGTGCTTGCAGGTGGTGCCGATGATGTGGCCTCGCTGATGGAGCAACCACTGCACGAAGGCGAAGAGACCACTGTCAATCAGGCTCGTGAGGCACTGGTGTCAAAACTGGGCGAGAATATGAATGTTCGTCGTTTTGCCGCCTTCCATGCCTCCTCTGGTAAACTGATCAGTTACCGCCATGGCGTCAGAATCGGTGTTGTGCTTGAGCTCGAAGGGGGAGATGATGAACTGGGACGGGATTTGGCGATGCACATTGCTGCGACCAGTCCAGTCTGTCTTTCTGCCGATCAGATGCCGCAGGATTTACTGGATAAAGAGCGTGAGATTGTGACAGCTCAGGCGCAAGAGAGCGGTAAGCCAGAAGAGATTATTGCTAAGATGGTTGATGGACGGATGCGTAAGTATCTGGCTGAGAATACTCTGTTGGGGCAAGCTTTCGTTAAAGATCCTGATATCAGCGTTGAGAAACTTCTTAAAAGCAAGTCGGCGCAGATTATGCAGTATAAACGATTTGAAGTCGGCGAAGGTATTGAGAAAAAGCAAGAGAACTTTGCAGAAGAGGTTATGGCGCAAGCCAAGATCTCTTAGCATCCTGACCGTATTGGACGGTTGGCTCGATCCTGCCTTTGGCAGGATCGAGAATACCCAAACCAGTTTTTAGTGACTGAGCATGATTCCTTCGCTGCCTACTGTATGAATCATCCAGTTGCAGTCCAGCAGTTAATCTGTTCAAGGCAGTCAGGGATATGGCTGTTGCAGCCTGAGACTACATCGCGTTAAGTAGATATAATCACCCTCCAGTAGCGGTGTAACCAGAACAGGACAAAGTTTAGATGAGTGATCTAATTTGCCAACGAATTCTGCTTAAATTAAGTGGCGAAGCCCTAATGGGTGAAGGTGATTTCGGTATTGATCCAGGTGTTCTTCAACGACTTGCCAGTGAGATTCGGGATCTCAATGGTGCTGGTCTTGAAATGGGCATTGTGATCGGAGGCGGAAACATTTTTCGCGGGGCTGGTTTGGCTCAAGCTGGTTTTGACCGGGTGCGAGGCGACCATATGGGGATGTTGGCCACAGTGATGAACTCTCTTGCCATGCAGGATTTCCTATTGCATATAGGCATTGAGGCCGATGTCTACTCAGCGCTCTCTCTGCCCGATGTATGTGAGACCTTTACAGCACGAGCGGCAAGACGCACTCTTGCTGAAGGACGGGTGGCAATACTTGCGGCAGGCACAGGAAACCCCTATTTCACGACTGACTCTGCAGCCAGCCTGAGGGCAGTGGAGATTAATGCCGATATGATGATCAAGGCAACCAAAGTGAATGGTGTCTATTCTACCGATCCCATGAAAGAGCCACAGGCAACTTTCTATCCCCGTTTGACCTATGATCGCGTACTGGCAGAGAACCTGCAGGTTATGGATGCAACAGCAATCGTATTATGTCGGGATAATAGTCTGCCTTTACGAATTATGAATATAAATGATCCGGGGGCTCTCATGCGTTTGATGCATGGTGAGGATATTGGTTCTCTGGTGGAAAAGGGCGATTGAATATGATTGATGATACCAAGAATGATGCCATGAACCGCATGGGCAAAAGCGTTGAATCTTTGGTTCATGAGCTGGCTAAGGTACGTACTGGGCGGGCTCACCCCAGTCTATTGGATCATGTGCGAGTCGATTACTATGGCTCAGAAGTGCCTATTAGCCAAGTAGCCAATATCAATGTTGAGGATGCTCGCACTTTGACTGTGATACCGTGGGAGAAGAATATGGTTTCCTTGGTGGAAAAGGCCATCATGACCTCCGACCTGGGACTTAATCCGATGAGTGCCGGTACCGTTTTACGAGTGCCTATGCCTGCTTTGACTGAAGAGCGGCGGAAAGATTTGATTCGTGTGGTACGGCATGAAGCAGAAAGCGCCAAAGTCGCAGTGCGTAATATTCGTCGTGACGCTAATCATGATCTTAAAGATATGGTAAAAGAGAAGATGATCTCCGAGGATGATGAGCGGCGAGGTCAGGAATTGATCCAGAACCTCACAGATCAGCACATCAAACAGATTGATGAGTTGCTGGCTGAGAAAGAAAAGGACCTGATGGAGATTTAGTCTCCTTGCGCTTTCCCGTAATATGAGACCTATATGACAAGCGGTAAGACCAAGGATTCTGATCATGTAGTCGACGGACAGCCTAGGCATCTGGCGATTATTATGGATGGCAATGGCCGGTGGGCAAAAAAACGTGGACTTCCACGTTATGCTGGGCACCCTGCGGGCGTTGATTCTGTGCGGCGGGTGGTAGAGGCGTGTGTAGCACGCCAGATTCCCGTGTTGACTCTGTTTGCTTTCAGCAGTGAGAACTGGCGGCGACCACGTAAAGAGGTTAGCCTGATTATGGACCTGTTTATTCGTTCGCTGAAAAAAGAGGTCCGCCGTCTCAACCGGAATGACGTTAAGCTTAGAGTGATTGGCGATCGTATGGGCTTTTCGGAAAAACTGCAGCAGCAGATTGCTGAAGCAGAGGATCAGACTAGTGATAACCAGGGATTGCTACTGCAAGTGGCGGCCAATTATGGAGGGCGTTGGGATATTACCCAGGCGGCCAGACATCTGGCTGAACAGGTTAAGGTAGGTGAAATATCTCCTGCAGAGATTGATGAGCAAGCTATCGCACAGCGGCTCTCTTTTGCTGGGGTGCCAGAGCCCGATCTATTTATTCGTACTGGAGGGGAGAAGCGTATCAGTAACTTTCTGCTTTGGCAGTGTGCTTACACAGAGCTCTATTTTACCGATATGCTCTGGCCAGATTTTGATGAGCAGGCTCTTGAAGCGGCGATTCTCGATTTTGCGGGTCGCCAACGCCGATTCGGCCGCACTGGGGAGCAGGTCTTGGGACAGCCTGTTGAGGCTTCCTGATCCTATTATGCTAAAGCAACGAGTGATTACTGCTCTGATTTTAATCCCTTTGGTGGTTAGTGCGGTCTTATTGTTGCCAACATGCTATGTCGCGTTGTTTTTGGCTGTCATAGCAGCGGTGGGTGGTCGTGAATGGGCTAGGTTAAGCGGTTTCCAACTGGTTTCCCAACAGTTGATCTACAGCATGTTAATGTTAGTTGGTATGGCCTTCATCTATCTTTTTCTGCCCTACTCTTGGATTCCTCCAATTATGGGCTTTGCCGTCCTTTGGTGGAGTTTTATTCTCTACCGTCTGGTTCGATATAAGGCTGATCGGGGGAACCCCCAAGGCAGAACTGTACAGGCTGTGGAGGGATGGATTGTATTACTACCTGCCTGGATCGCATTGGTTACTCTTCACCAGGTTCCTGTCTATGGCCCCGGCTTGCTGCTATTTGTTCTGATCCTGATCTGGGGCGCGGATGTGGGAGCCTATTTTGCCGGTCGTCGCTGGGGACAACAGAAATTGGCGCCAGAAATTAGTCCTGGTAAAACCAGAGAAGGGGTCTATGGGGCGATGGCGAGTGCTTTGCTATTTGGTTTTATTTTGATTTGGTGGCTGGACGTGGCCTTCGTAAAATCACCTTTATTCCTAATGCTATGTATGATCACCATGCTCTTATCTGTGGTGGGAGATCTCTTTGAAAGCCTGCTGAAACGTCAACGAGGTATGAAGGATAGCGGTGCCCTGTTACCCGGGCATGGAGGTATGTTGGATCGAATTGACAGTATGACTGCTGCCGCACCCGTTTTTCTGTTTGGCCTGTTCCTGCTTGGAGTAGCATAATGAACCAAGATTCCGCTGCGGATTCTAGGTTGAAAGGTTTAACTGTATTAGGCTCTACGGGATCAATCGGCATTAGCACCCTGGAAGTTGTGGCCCGCCATCCAGATAAATACCAAGTTATTGCACTGACAGCCAATCGGGATGTGCCTGGCATGATGCGCCAATGTGAGCGCTTCCAGCCGAAAATTGCAGTTATGGCCGATAGTCAGGCGGCAGCTGAGCTTGCCAAGGGGCTGAACCAGTTGGCTCTACCAACTGAGGTATTGTCTGGCTTGGAGGGGTTGGAGGTTGCCGCCGCCATGCCGCAGGCCGAACTGGTGATGGCAGCCATTGTAGGTGCCGCAGGGTTGCTGCCTGCATTAGCTGCGGTGCGGGCTGGAAAGCGTCTGTTGCTAGCTAATAAAGAAGCGTTAGTGGTCGCCGGAGGGTTGTTTATGCGGGAGGTGGAGAGCCACGGTGCTTCAATATTGCCGATCGATAGCGAACATAATGCCGTTTTTCAATGCATGCCTTCTAGATTTGGCGAGGGTCTGGAGCGGGTTGGCGTCAAGCGCATACTGCTGACCGCATCAGGAGGCCCTTTTCGCACTACCCCACTCGCTGAGTTACAAAAAGTGACACCAGCGCAGGCTTGCGCACATCCCAACTGGGATATGGGAAGAAAAATCTCTGTCGATTCGGCGACTATGATGAATAAGGGGCTTGAAGTGATTGAGGCTCACTGGTTATTTCATGCTGAGCCGGAAAAGATTGAGGTTGTTTTGCATCCACAAAGCGTCATTCACTCGATGGTGGAGTATGTAGACAGCTCAGTACTAGCACAGCTCGGCCAACCCGATATGCGTACCCCCATAGCTCACGCTTTAGCTTGGCCGCAAAGGATTGAATCGGGGGTCGACAGTCTCGACCTGTTTCAGATTGCCCGGCTCGATTTTGAACGCCCTGACCCTGAGCGTTTTCCCTGCTTGCAGCTGGCTTATCAAGCGATTAATAGTGGTGGCACAGCCTGTGCGGTGCTGAATGCTGCAAATGAAGTTGCTGTTGATGCTTTTCTAAAGGGTCGCTTGGGTTTTACGGCTATTGCCGAGGTGGTGGATGAGACATTGCAGCGTTTACCTGTAGATTCCGTTAAGAACCTTGATTGTCTACTCGAAGCTGACCGAAAAGCACGAGGTGTTGCGGAACAAGTATTAAAGAATAGGGTCTCAAGCAGCGGCATTAGTTAATATGACACTATGAATTCAATACTTTTCACGATCATCTCTTTTGTCCTGGCATTGGGTATCCTGATTGCGGTTCATGAATTTGGCCATTTTTGGGTGGCCCGCAAACTGGGTGTTAAGGTATTACGCTTTTCTATTGGATTCGGTCGTGCCATTTGGAAACGGACCAGCTCAGTGGATGGTACTGAGTATGTATTGGCAGCCATTCCTCTTGGCGGTTATGTCAAAATGCTTGATGAGCGAGAAGGGCCTGTACCTGAGGCAGAGCAAGCTCGCGCCTTTAATCGGCAGACTCTGGCGGTGCGTAGCGCTATCGTGGCTGCCGGTCCATTGTTTAATTTGCTATTCGCCATCCTGGCTTTCTGGGTAGTTTTTGTTACTGGGGATACTGGTCTTAAATCGGTGATTGGTGAAGTAGAAGAGGGTTCCCTGGCGCAACGGAGTGGTTTTTCTGCTGGTGATGATATTCTCTCTGTGGACGACCAGCCAACTCCGACTTGGGAGAGCGTGGTTTATGTAATGTTATCCGAAGCTTTGGACCATGACACTCTGGATGTACGGGTGTTGGATTCAAACAAGGATGAGCATCACCGTCAGTTACCAAGCCATGATTTGACTGAAATGGCTGAACAGGGAGGTCTGTTGAGCCAGTTGGGTTTCACTCCTGATCGCCCAAAAATACCACCAGTAATTAATGAGGTTATTCCTGGCGAACCCGCGCAGATAGCTGGCCTTCAGCCAGGCGATCGAATCATCCGGGTCGATGGTCAGGATATTAATGACTGGGGCAAATGGGTGACCTATGTTAGGGAGCGGCCGAAGCAGGCTTTAGCGTTAGAAATCGATCGCACAGGAGAGACTATCAGCTTGCAGATCACTCCGATCGCTGCTGATGCTAAAGATGGTAAATCCTTTGGACGCATTGGAGCTGGTGTGGTCGTTCCTGAGGGCCTGATGGATGATTATCGAACAATTATCCGTTATAGCCCTTTGGATGCGATAGGGCCGTCTTTGACCAAAACCTGGGACATGTCTGTTCTGATGTTAAGAATGATTGGTAAAATGATCATTGGCAAGGTCTCAATCAATAACCTCAGCGGACCTATTTCAATTGCTGATTCTGCTGGAAAATCAGCTAGTTATGGATTGAGTTATTTTATCAAGTTTCTTGCAGTAGTCAGTGTCAGTTTGGGAGTGTTGAACTTGCTACCCATTCCTGTTTTGGATGGTGGTCATCTGTTCTTTTTCCTGATTGAAGCGATTAAGGGCGGACCATTGTCTGAACGTTTCATGGAGCAGGGCCAGAAGATTGGTCTAGTGATTCTATTAGGGGTCATGGGCCTTGCCTTTTATATCGACCTGAATCGTTATTTTGGATAGTCACTCTCAATGTGATAGGTCAGATATCCTGTTCTATAAATATAATTTATACTTACGCCCTGTCGCGTCGCTAAAGTCGCATTGGGGATGCCGCCCACTGTTAAGCAGAAAAAATGAATCTGGTTAGTAACATATAATGCCTTCTTTGTTTCACCTATCATCATCATCATTACTGCTGGCTGGCATGTTGTTTTCGCAGCTTGCGTCAGCCTTTGTTGTGGAAGATATCCAAGTTGAGGGGTTGCAACGTATTTCGGCAGGCACGGTCTTCAATTATCTGCCGGTTAAAACCGGGGATGAGGTGAATAGCGGGAATAGTTCGAAAATTATCCGTGCACTGCATAAAACCGGTTTCTTTCAAGAGATCAGGCTGGAGCAGCAAGGCAATGTTCTGATTGTGTTTGTCCATGAGCGGCCAGCTATTGCTGAAATCAATATTTCCGGCAACAAGGATCTAGATACAGATCTATTGATGGGCGGGCTGAAGGATGTTGGTCTGGCAGAAGGTCGAGTATTCAAACGTGCTTTGCTCGAACAGGTGGAGCAGGAACTTAACCGGCAATATTTCTCTCGGGGTAAGTATGGGGTTCAAATCAAATCTACAGTAACCCCACTTGAACGGAATCGTGTGGGAGTGGATATTGAAATTTCCGAGGGGTTGACCGCACGTATTAAGAAAATCAACATTATAGGTAATCAGGCTGTTGATGATGACGATCTTTTGGATGAGTTGGAGCTTGGAGTTCCGGCTTGGTATGCCATCTTTTCCAGTCGCGATAAATACTCCAAGCAGGCTTTGGCAGGCGACTTGGAAACGCTCCGCTCCTACTATCTCGACCGTGGTTACATCGATTTCAAGATTGAATCGACCCAGGTATCCATCACGCCTGATAAAAAGGATATTTACATTACCATTGCTGTCCACGAAGGCGATATCTTTACCCTGAGTGATATTAAGCTGGCAGGTGAATTGGAATTGCCTCAAGAAGAGCTGTTTCCCCTGATTCATCTGCGTCGTGGCGGGATATTTTCCCGTAAGCGGTTGACTGCCAGTGCAGATCGGCTGAATAGCAAATACTCCGATGCTGGATATGCCTTTGCCAATGTCAATAGCATTCCCGACATTGACCGGGAAAATCGTACGGTTGCCATTACCTTTTTTGTCGATCCAGGAAAACGGGTCTATGTCCGGTATATCAATATTAGTGGTAATTCCACTACTCGGGATGAGGTGTTGCGTCGAGAGATGCGTCAGATGGAGTCTGCCTGGTTCTCGGGGGAGAGCACCCGCCTTTCTCGTGAGCGCCTGCAGCGCCTGGGTTATTTCAATGATGTTAATATAGAAACGCCAGCTGTACCGGGCGCTAACGATCTGGTGGATATCGATCTGAGTGTCACCGAAGCCGCCTCCGGCAGTTTGAGTGCCGGTATTGGATATTCTGAAACACAGGGGGTGTTATTCAATGCGAGTATCAGTCAGAATAACTTTCTCGGTACGGGTAAACAGGTTAGTGCTGGGTTTGATACCAGTGACGCAACCAAGAAAATCTCTTTCGCCTATACCAACCCCTACTACACCATTGATGGCATCAGTCAGGGCTATGAGCTGAGTTACCGAAAGACCGATTATTCTGAACTCAATGTATCTAGCTATTCGACGGATGTTGGGCGTCTTGGTGTGAACTTTGGAATACCAGTCACAGAGTATGACCGACTGAAATTCAGTCTGGCCTATGAGCATACCACCTTCTTTCTTGGCTCCTCACCGTCCGATCAAGTCAAAGCATTTTGTCCTGAAGACTTTTGTACGAAAGGTGGTAAAAAGTTCTCTGATTACGAAGTTGTAGGAAGCTGGATTCATGACACTCGGGATCGGGCGATTTTTCCGATCCGAGGTGGACGCCAGGTATTTACGACAGAAATAAACATTCCAGGTAGTGATCTGCAGTATTACCGCTTAACCTATCGAAACTCGCATTATTTTCCTCTTACAAGTAACGTAACACTCAAACTGAATGGTGAGTTAGGATATGGAAGTAGTTATGGTGATAGCGATGAAATGCCATTTTTCAAAAATTTTTATGCGGGTGGTATAGGATCGGTAAGAGGCTTTGACGAAAATTCCCTTGGCCCTAAGGATTCCGATGATGATGCGCTTGGAGCTAATGCGAGAATTGTCGGCCAAATGGAGCTACTATTCCCTATTTTTGGCGATGATTTCAAGGATACGGTACGGGCAGGCCTGTTTCTCGATGCGGGGAATGTGTTTGATGTGGCTGGTGGAGAGGAAGTTGTCTGGGATAGCTTTAGGGTATCCACCGGTCTGATGTTATCCTGGTACTCCCCTGTGGGAGCGCTCTCTTTTAGTTTGGGCTACCCGCTAAAAGAGGAAAAAGGCGATGATACAAATTCGCTTCAATTCAGGATTGGTAGTGGTTTCTAAAATAATTTAGGGAGTCAATGGGTGAACTCATTACGATATTTTTTGCTTACTTTAACCTTAATGTGTTTCGTCTCCGGCACTGTTTTTGCCGAAGATTATCGTATCGCTTTTGTCAATGCGACAAAGGTATTTGAAGAATCACCACAATACAAAGTAGCACGGGAGCAGTTACAGACTGAATTTTCACGGCGTGAAAATGATCTTCTGGCTTCACAAAAGCAGCTTAAGCAGCTTGAAGAGAAGTTACAGCGAGATGGATCTGTTATGAGTGAGTCTGAGGTCAAACGTCTAGAAAGAGATATTCTCAGTCGCACTCGCAAATTGAAGAATGCACAAACAGAATTTCGCGAAGATCTGAATCTGCGTCAGAACGAAGAGTTTAAAAAACTACGCCAGCAAGTTCGTGAAGTTATCCAGAAAGTGGGTAAGAGTGAAAAAATAGATCTGATCGTCTCTGATGGGGTAGTCTATTTTAGTAAAAAGATCGATATATCTGATCTGGTGTTAGAGAAGCTGCGGCAGCTAAAAACTGATTAATATCAGGTATTTAGGAATTGGCGGTTCGACTCGGTGATTTGGCTGAAGCGCTGGAAACAGAGCTTCATGGAGACCCTGATCTGCTCATAGAGGGGGTTGGCACACTGAAGAGTGCCAGTGCAGGTCAGTTAAGCTTTTTCAGTAACCCTTTATATCGCCGTTATCTTAAAACTACCCAGGCTGCCGTTGTCATCTTATCGGATGAGGAGGCTTCCGAGTGTCCCGTATCAGTACTGGTCTCGGATAATCCTTATCTTGCCTATGCACGAGCAGCAACGATGCTGGTCTCATCTCCAAAAAATGATGCAGGTATTGCTGAATCAGCTGTGGTATCGGATTCTGCAGAGATCGATCAAACAGCAACGGTTTCAGCTTGTTGTGTGGTTGGCCAAAGGGTAAGGATTGGGCCAAGAGTGTTTATTGGTCCTGGCTGTGTGATTGAGTCAGATTGTGAAATCGGTGCAGATACCCAACTCGTGGCAAGAGTGACACTGTGCCGAGAAACTCGGCTTGGCGTGCGTTGTCTGATACATCCCGGTGCTGTACTTGGAGCAGATGGCTTTGGATTGGCCAATGATCAGGGGAGATGGGTTAAAGTGCCTCAATTGGGTCGGGTCTGGGTCGGAGATGATGTGGAAATCGGCGCCAATACCACGATTGACCGAGGCGCCTTGGAAGACACCGTGCTACATAACGGAGTCAAACTGGATAATCTGGTTATGATCGCACACAACGTGGAAGTGGGTGAGCATACTGCGATAGCTGGCTGTTCTGGGATTGCTGGTTCGACAAAAGTGGGTAGTCATTGTACTCTCGGAGGCCAAACTGGTCTGGCGGGACATCTGACGATCGGTGATAATGTGCACTTTTCAGGTGCAACACTGGTGACACGCTCATTTCCTCATGCGGGCTATTTTAGTGGTAATCTGCCTGCTATGGAAAATGGTGCATGGCGAAAAATGGTGGCTAGGCTCAGGCATCTTGATGAGATGGCTAAAGAGTTGAAAATTATAAAAAAAGCGGTGAAGGCACTTACCGGAGGGTCTGATAAATGAGAAGATTGAGACTTTGGAGAGTAGTTTGATCGCAATGGATATCAATAAGGTGCTGCGCTTGCTACCGCACCGTTACCCTTTTCTACTCATTGACCGGGTCCTTGAATATGAAGAGAACCATCGACTACTTGCGTTAAAGAACGTCACCTATAACGAACCCTTTTTCAATGGACACTTTCCAGTACTGCCGGTTATGCCTGGCGTGTTAATCGTTGAAGCTATGGCCCAGGCTACTGGTTTGCTGGCGATGGAGTCGAATCCTGAAACGGTCAACGAGACCACAATCTATCTATTCGTTGGAATCGACAAGGCACGCTTTAAACAGCAGGTGGAGCCAGGCGACCAACTGATCATAGAAGTAGAGCAGAATAAACTGAAACGAGGCATTGGTTTCTTTACCTGCTCAGCAAAGGTTGATGGCAGAACCGTAGCAACTGCAGAGATCATGTGTACTGCGAGGGAGATAGACAGCTGATAGACCCACGCGCAGTCATAGATCCGAGCGCGGAGCTAGATGAGGGGGTCACCATCGGCCCCTTCACGATTATTGGGGCGAAGGTGAGTATTGCTGCGGGTAGTGTGATCGGTCCACATGTGGTGATCAATGGGCCGACCCGTATTGGCAAAGAAAACCAGATCTACCAATTCGCTTCCATTGGTGAAGCCCCTCAAGACATGAAATATGCCGGTGAGCCAACGACCTTGGAGTTGGGTGACCGAAATGTGGTTCGCGAATTCGCCACACTGCATCGAGGCACTGTTCAGGATCAAGGTATCACTCGGATTGGCAATGACAATCTTTTAATGGCTTATATCCATATCGCTCATGACTGCGTGCTGGGTGATCACATTATCATGGCCAATGCTGCTTCTCTGGGAGGCCATGTGAAGATTGACGATTATGCGATACTGGGTGGTTTCAGCAAGGTGCATCAATTCTGCCGCATCGGCGCGCACAGCTTTTCGGGTATGAGTTCCGCAATTAATATGGATCTGCCTCCCTACGTTATGGTGGCGGGGCATCCCGCCAAACCTCACGGTATTAACCGTGAAGGGTTGAGTCGCCGAGGGTTTAGTAAAGATGCGATACAACAGATTAAGCGGGCCTACAAGTTGATCTATCAATCTGGAAAACGGCTAGAAGAGGCGAAAAAAGAGATTAATGAGATGCTCTCTGAAACCCCTGAACTAAAGGTTCTGGCAGATTTTCTTTCCCATCGTGGTCGCGGTATCCAGCGCTAAACAAGAATGGCTCATCTCGGTATTGCGGCTTTTGACAAGGGAAGGGCTATTGCCTGCACCCTAAGGGCACTTCCTGCGGGAGGCGAGCCGCGCCGTGATCTGGACAATTCTTGTCGCCCTGAATATCGTAATACTTATGGTTAGTAGATGCCTCAACCCCACTCCCAGCTAACTCGGCGCATCGCTATCATCGTCAATGAGGTGTCTGGCGATCAATTGGCTGCGGCACTGATTGAGGCATTGCGCCATAAAGCTCCCGATCTGGTTTTCGAAGGTATGACGGGTCCCTTAATGCAGCAGTCAGGTTGCCACTCATTAGCCGTTATGGATCCTGTCATGGGATTGGTTGAAGTATTGGGTCATCTACCAAAATTGCTAAACACCCGTCGTCGTTTGGCCAAATATTTTCTCAATAACCCACCAGACCTTGTGTTGGGTGTGGATGCCCCTGATTTCAATCTGGCTTTGGAGGCTCAGCTTAAAGCAGCAGGTATCCCGACCGCCCATTTTGTCAGCCCAACCGTCTGGGCCTGGCGTCAGGGGCGGGTAAAAAAATTACAGCGTGCAGTTGATTTAATGCTCTGTATTTTTGATTTCGAAGTGGATTTCTTAAAGCGCCACCAGGTGCCCGCAGTCTATGTAGGGCATCCTATGGCTGACCAGATTCCCATGCCGGTACAAGACCCTATCCCTGTACGTCTTGAATTGAGGCTGGAGAGCAAAGCGCCAGTAATTGCTCTATTGCCAGGGAGTCGTATGAGTGAGGTTAATCGTTTGGGTGAGTCTTTCATACAGACTGCCGCCTGGTTGAAGCAGCGCAGGCCTGGGCTACAGTTTGTAGCACCCATGGTTAATCAGAGAATCAAACAGACGTTTCAGGAGCAGATTGAAGCGATCTCACCAGGGTTATCAATTGAGTTGCTGGATGCACAACCCAGACAGGCCATTATCGCCGCTGATGTCGTGTTGACCGCATCAGGTACTGCGACCCTTGAGACTCTGCTGCTAAAACGGCCGATGGTAGTGGCCTACCGTGTCTCGCCTATGACAGCCTGGCTCATTAGGAAATTTGATTTATTGAAGACACCTTATGTTGCTATTGCCAATTTGCTGAGTAAACGCATGTTGGCACCAGAGTTTCTTCAAGAGGCCTGCCGTCCCGAAATTATGGGTCAGGCGTTGCTAGACTTTCTGGATAATGCACAGCGCCGGGAAGAGGTTGCATACTGTTATCAGGAGATTCACCAGCAACTTAGAAGAGACTCAGCAAACCAGGCAGCCGAGGCGATTCTACAATTGCTGGAATTGAGAAGGTTACAACGGCCGACAGACTAATCAGGCCGATTAGACAGCGCCGCTAAATTTTGCTCTTATTGCTATTCCACACTCGCAGTTCGACATACAGGGAATATTTATTTAATCAATGGCTGTGCTAATACACGAACTGGTATACGAATCAGCTGATCGGTCACCTGGTCAGACAGCGCTGCAGTATAAAACCTCTTCACTCAGCTATTCTCAGCTGGCCAAACAGATTGAGCTTTTCTCTAGGGCACTGATGCTCATTGGAATTGAACAGCATGATCGGGTGGCGATCTATCTGCCTAAATGCCTGGAAAATGTCATCGCAATCTTTGGCACCGTTGCGGCTGGATATATTTTTGTACCTATCAATCCGGTGCTGAAACCTCATCAGGTATCCCATATCCTGCTGGATTCCGACGCCAAGTTATTGATAACCACCGAGGGCAAACTCAGATCACTCAAAAGTATTCTCGGTTATTGTGTTGATCTACATGATCTGCTGCTCATTGATGGTTGCGCTGAAACCGATCTCTCCCGTGTATCGCAGAATGTGATTTTTTGGGCGGATTTTCTTTGTCAAGACAATAGCAGTGTGCTACCCCGCCTCATAGAATCCGATATTGCGGCACTGCTCTACACATCTGGCAGCACAGGAGAACCTAAGGGCATTGCCCTCACCCATCGCAATTTAGTGACGGGAGCACAAAGTGTCGCCAGCTATCTGAATAATGATGCTTCTGACCGAATTCTGTGCGTGCTTCCGCTCAGCTTTGATTATGGTATGAGTCAACTGACGACATCCTTTCTGGTCGGTGCCACAGCTGTTCTAATCAACTATCTACTGCCGATGGAGGTATTAAACACGCTTGCCCGTGAACAGATCACCGGTTTGGCAGCTGTTCCTGCTTTGTGGAATCTATTAGTAGAAATGCCTTGGCCAGAAGAGGCCGTGAAGCATCTTAGATACATCACCAGTTCCGGGGGGGTGGTGCCTGTGGAGACGACAGAATTATTGCATCAGATGCTACCAAATACCGATATCTATTTGATGTATGGTCTTACCGAGGCTTTCCGTTCTACCTACCTGCCGCCTGATCAAGTTATGAAGCGGCCAACTTCGATTGGTATTGCCATTCCCAATGCCGAGGTATTGGTCCTGCATTCCGACGGTACCCCTTGTGGTATTGACGAACCTGGCGAGTTGGTTCATCGGGGTCCTCAGGTAGCCCTGGGGTACTGGAACGATGAACAGGCTACGAAGCAGCGTTTTCGTCCACTTCCCAGTAAAATAGATGCACTGCCGAATCGAGAGATTGCCGTTTGGTCCGGAGATATCGTCAAACGTGATGGGCAGGGATATCTCTATTTCATTGGCCGTAACGATGACCTGATTAAAACCACAGGCTACCGGGTCAGTCCAAATGAGATAGAAGCGATATTTCATACAACCGGTTTGGTGAGTGAAGTGGTTGCCCTGGGGATACCCCATACCACAATGGGCCAAGCCATTGCGTTGATCGTCGTTCCGCGTCAGGGTGAAGAGGTGAGCGAAGAGCGTCTGATCAATGCCTGTAAAAGTAGATTAGCCAGCTATATGATGCCCTCAGTCGTGATCTTTCGCTCTGCTATCCCGGTCAATCCAAATGGTAAAGTCGATAGAAAACAGTTAGCCATAGAATTGATGGAGTTTTTAAATCTAGATTCCGCAGTTGAGCGCGAAACTCTGACGTAAGGCCATGATAAATTTTATCCTCACCATTGGGTGAGGCCACTAACACTACAAGGTTTCTAAGTTTATGAATGATTACCATGATCCGGCAGAATCGCTGCTGGCTGGTGTTGATGAGGTGGGGCGGGGGCCATTGGCCGGGCCGGTGGTTGCGGCGGCAGTTATTCTGCATCCTGAGCGACCGATCCAGGGGTTGGCCGACTCTAAAAAGTTAAGTGAAAAGCGCCGAGAGGAGCTGGCAGTTATTATTCGTGAACAGGCCCACTATTGGTCGCTGGGCAGGGCGGAAGTGGAAGAGATTGACCAGATCAATATCCTGCAGGCAAGCCTTTTGGCTATGCGCCGAGCAGTAGAGGGTTTACCGGTCGTACCAAAGCGCGCATTGGTGGATGGTAATCGCGTCCCAGATCTGAGCTGTCCGGTGGAAGCTATTATTGGTGGCGATAGTCTGGTTGAAGCGATCAGTGCCGCATCGATTATTGCCAAAGTGGCCAGAGATCGGGAGATGGTAGAACTTGATGAATGCTACCCAGGTTACGGCTTATCACAGCATAAAGGATATCCCACCAAGCAGCACATCGCCGAGTTGAAGCGACTCGGTGTAACAGCCATCCATCGTCGCTCTTTTGGACCCGTACGACGATTGTTGGATGGTGATAGTTAAGGGCCGGGAAATAAATAATCATCCAATCTTGCTTGTCTTTTGCCCCGGCTTCGTTGTTGTGCAAAGGGTTACGTAGAGTGGACGATTAAGGAGGATTAAGTGCGGTTCATATTCCCATGTGACTACTTCGATAAGAAAAAACCAGACGAAATGTATCAGGCTCAGTACGAAGCACTGAAAGCAATAGGTGCTGATGTATCTACTATCGACCTGGACGATCTTGAAAATTCAAAAATAGTTCCTACTCCGAAAGTTGGTGAAATAGTGGTGTATCGAGGGTGGATGCTGAATGCCGATAAATACGCGATACTAGATAAAAAAATACAAAGTTCACAGGCAGAGCCATTCACCAATATTAATACATATTTGTTCGCCCACCACCTTCCAAACTGGTATCCACTTATCAAGGCATTCACCTCAGAAACAGTTTTGCTTTCAAAGATGGATGATTTGGAATATGAACTAAATAACCTCGGTTGGGATGGGTTCTTTGTCAAAGACTATGTTAAATCTCTAAAAACATCGATTGGTTCAGTAGTTCGGCAACCGAAGGAAATAGATTCTGTTGTGGCGGAAATGGAGAAATTTAAGGGTGAGATTGAAGGGGGCTTATGTATTAGGCGGGTAGAAGAGTATTCGCCCGATACAGAAAAACGGTATTTCGTGATACTTGGTCATCCCTTCGCAGCAGGATCGGATGAAACTATTCCAAACCTTGTCAAAGAGTGTGCAAATATAATTGCAAGTAAGTTCTTTTCAGTCGATATTATTACGCGTACTGATGGTGTCCAGCGTATCGTTGAGATTGGTGATGGGCAGGTATCAGATATTGTAGGATGGACTCCGACACGGTTCGCAGAAATATGGCAAGGATTCATTTAACCTAAAAAGATTAAACCTAAAAAAATCAGTTGACCGCTCCATTCTAATAACAGGTATCTGATTTTGAAGAAAATAGCTTCGATATGATACTCCTTACCTATATGGGGAAGTAGCTCAATGGTAGAGCACCAGGCATTTACTCTCCGCCAATGGCACAGAGGGTTCCTATTTATTCACCCTGGAGGTTGCAGGTTCGAATCCTGCTTTCCCCAACATTTTGTGGGGGGAAAACAGGTTCCTTATTTTACAGCCTTGTCCAAAATATTCAGCATTAGGTCAATCTCTTCTAAGCTAACATTCAGTGCTGGCATGAAACGCAGTGTATTTGGACGTGGTGCATTGATTAGCAGGCCATGATCGAAAGCCTGTTTGGTAATGGCTGTGGCATCTCTTTGCAGCGTATCCAGCGCCAGCAGCAACCCCCGGCCACGCACGCCACCCAATCCATAGTGTTTGGCAAGCGTCGATAGTCCCTGTTGAAGATGAAGGCTGCTCGCCTGAACCGATTTAAGAAATCCTGGTTTTAGTAGCGTTTTCAACAGAGCACAGCCGGCAGCGCAAACCAGTGGGTTACCGTTATAGGTGCCTCCTTGATCTCCAGGTTCAAAGCAACTGACTGCTTCAGTGACTAGCATGGCCGATAAGGGCACACCGCCACCAATCCCTTTTCCCAGGGTCATGATGTCTGCTTCAACACCATACTGTTGGTAAGCAAAAAGTGACCCGGTCCGTCCCATGCCTGTCTGCACCTCGTCGAAAATAAGTAAGAGATTTTTTTCTTTAGTCAACTTGCGTATAGCATGCAGAAAATCCTGGTTGGCCGGAATTACTCCTGCCTCACCCTGGATAGGTTCGAGCATCACGGCGACCGTCTCATCGTCGATAGCATCGACCACAGCATCCAGATTGTTATAGGGGACCTTGATGAACCCAGGTGTTTTGGGTGCGAATAGCTTGTTCCAATTTGGTTTACCGGAGGCTTCCATCATCGTCAGGGTACGACCATGGAAGCCATTTTCAAAAGTAATAATTTTGAATGCACCATTCCGATGGATTGCCCCCCATTTGCGTGCCAGTTTGACCGCGCCTTCGTTGGCTTCTGCGCCACTATTGGCGAAAAACACCTGATCAAAGGCGCTGTTAGCAACCAGTAGTTCCGCCAGATCAACCATTGGTTGGTTATAGAAAGCTGGGCTGGCGTTGATTAACCGGGTTGCCTGGGATTGAAGTGCCTCAACGATGACAGGATGGCAGTGGCCCAGGGTATTGACTGCCCAACCCTGTACGAAGTCAAGGTAGCGGTGCCCTTCGCTGTCGCTGAGCCAGGAACCTGTCCCCTCCGTGAAAATAGTTGCAGGGCGTGGTGCGATGGGTATCAATGCTGTAAATCTGTGTTTCATCTTTATAACCTAGAACTTGTAAAGTTTAATTCTTTTTCTGTTTGCTGAGGCTCACCAGTGCAACGCCACCAAGTACGATGGCGGAGCCGACTATCTGCAGGGGCCCCTGGGTCTCCCCAAGCAGAAGATAGGCTAAAACCAGGGTTGAGACAGGACCGACGGTAGCGATGATCGCTGCATGAGCCGCTCCGATACGCCGGATACCGGCATTCATTAGGAAGGCTGGCGCTACAGTGGATATCAGCGCCAGAGCGATCGCCAGAGCAAATACCTTCATCGATACCGCCAACTGTTGAATAGGTTTAGTAGCAATGAAATGGAGAATTGTTACTACACAGGCAACCGACATGGAGTAGGCGGTAAATCGCATTGAGCCAAAACGTGGAATAAGATGGCCACTGCCTGTCAGATAGAAGGCAAAGGCGATCGCGCTACCGAAAACCAGTAGAGAACCCAGAACGATGTCTGATGAAATTGCCTGTGGGCTGGCACCATAAACCAGGATGATCCCAGCATAACTGAGTATCAGAGCCCACTGCTGCGATTTTCCAATCGGTTGCCGATAGAGTAGGGCAGTCAGGAGCACCACTAGGGTGGGATAGAGAAATAGGATCAGACGCTCAAGCCCCGCAGAGATATACTCCAGACCTTTGAAGTCAAGCAGACTGGCGAGGTAGTAGCCTAAAATTCCCAGAACCAGCAATCCGATCCAGTCACTCTTCTGATTCGGCGGGTATGTCGAATTCCCTTTCCAGAAGGCGGCGGCCAGGAAAAAGGGGAGAGCCAGCGACATGCGCAAGGTCATTAATGTGATGGCATCGACCTGAATGCTATCTGCATATGCGAGCTTGATTAGGACCGATTTGGCAGAGAAGCCAATCGCGCCGAGCAGGATCAAGCTAGAGCCTATCAGAACATGTTGTGTGTTTGTTGAGTCCACGAGTTGCTTCCGGTTAGGGCAACCACGGATCCTGCGGCGATGGGGGTGACAAGCAGTCGCGGCGGGATGCGCGGCTGCCGGGTGAAAATCAGGTTAGAATAGTTGCAAACGGCAGCAGCAGGCAGGCAAGCGCCAGCGAAGTCGCCATTTTCGGCTGAGAGTGGTTTGGCAGATGCTGTTCACTAAATTCATGGGTTATTAGTAACCGGCAATAGGGGGAGTTGTCAAGATTGGATGATTATTTATTTCCCTGGCCCTTAGATATCCTCCAATGTTTTCATCGCGACGAATAGCCGCATAGGATTATTCGTAAAAGAATCGAAAAGCTCAAAATGCTTATAAAACGCTAACGCTTTTGCATCAATAACGTCGAGGATTAACCCATAGGCAGGTAGTCCTGCTTTACTCAAATGGGCAGACTGGCGTAATGCATAAACCAGCGTTTTAGCCCCAAGACCTGTGCCTTGATATTCTTTGTCTACCGCTAAACGAGCCAGCATAACCACCGGCACTGGATAGGTAGGAAGGCTCTTCTGGGTTGAAGGTATTTCTACTCGGGTGACTGTGGACGCAGTTAAGGTATAGTATGCCGCTATGTCTGTTTTTGCTTCCTTTTTCTGCTCTGCCAAGACATAGGTCCGGCTAAGTCCCAGTTTGCTATGCTTGGTTGCGTAGCGAGCAAGGAACATGTTCATGGAGGAATTGCCACAATCGAAGGTTTTCAGGTTATGGCAACTTTTATCGACGGTTACAAAGGCCTGCTCCAGTGACAATTAAAACCCCTCATTATCCAGCTTTTGTGCTGCATCAAGGATTTTTTGACTTGGGGCCTGGGCGGTTTCACACACTTTAATGAAATGATCAAAAACCTCATTTGTTAGTCCGATTTCGCTCTGTGCTCTGAGCCTTTTGGGGGCATCATTCCGAACTAGGTTGGCCAAGTAATCGGTTAATGTATAGCCGCTGGCCAAGGCAGCTCGTTCTGCCAGCGCTTTCAGTTCAGCAGGGAATCTGGCTTCTATTCGCTTTGTCTTGCTTGTCATAAACGGGTACCTCCAACTATTACCCTAATAATAGCATACGGCAAATAGACGTATAAGTGATATAGTGTGGTGCTTCATACAAATTGACGATGATAGCGTCTCGCCCGAAGGGAAGCCTGCTCAGGCCAGGATACTGCGTTGCAATGCTTGAAAAGGGCGAGCCATTCCCTGCGCCTTGTCTCCTGGCCTGAGCAGGCTTCTATCATCG
>JARRQF010000004.1:0-35913 GCA_037382065.1 Candidatus Thiodiazotropha sp.
TATCATTGAACTTAAAGCGGCTGGACTGTCGTTTTCGCTTGCGGAGTCTGTGTCATCCAATCATTCACTTGATTGTTACGGACGTTGAAGCAAGAAGCCTCGCCCAAAGCAACTTGTTGGCCGGGCGGGGAGTAGTCACTGCACTGAACATGACCTTAGAACAAGCAATTGAAAATCTGAATATTCTTCTGGTAGATGATGAGTCATTTGTGCGCAAACTGAATGCTCATGTGTTATCAGGGTTAACCCAGCAAAATGTATTTGAATCAGATTCAGCACGAAACGCGATCACTATTTTAAATAAGCAACCCATTAATTTGTTAATAACCGATATCCAGATGCCCGAAATGAATGGGCTTGAGTTGATGAAGGAGATTCGGTGTGGAAGAACTAGTGCACCTACAGCATTACCAATATTGGTAATCACATCCTATTCAAACACTGAGGTTCTCGGTTCATCGATGGGGCTGGATGTAAATGGATTTCTGGTAAAGCCAATTTCACCAAAAAATGCGCTTGAAAAAATTAATATTGCTATTCACGAGAGAATTGCTCCTCGCTCAATAATGACCTATGAGCGCGTTATGACTGACCTGTCCAGCCTCTCGGGTGGAGCTAGTCAGGTTAAAACGACTGAATATCCTGGCAGCATATCAATTCCCAATAGTCCAACAGGAATAGAGTCAGAAGCGAAAGTTAAAATCATAAAAGTATCTCTGGCTGAATTGAAACCAGGTATGAAGCTGGTGTCAGAACTGCATTCTCGCGACGGAGTAACATTACTGGCCAGCGGACAATTGTTAACCGAGCAGATGGTTAATCGGATAATAGAACTTGAAAGCTTAATAGGTGAAAAGGAAGTGCTGGTTGAATTATAACATTAATAGATTTTTCCAGGCTCGCTTTTTCAAGTTCGGCCTGTCATTTTTACAAAATTAGATTCGCAATAGCACCTCTCCTGGTTGTCGCTCAATAATGACCAAGCCCTCCTCAATGCGATAGCTCAAATAACAGACTTGCCTTGGGTTGGATAAAATGCGCTGGTTGAATATGGCATAAATGTCTCCTTCACAGCGTGCCGACCTTGATATAAGGCCAGGATGGCCGTCATGGTGAATTCGCGCACCGACCTGGTGTGTTATGTGGTAACTGTTTGGATCGATGAGCGCAGGACAGATATCGGCTTTTATTCTGAAATCCAGCAAAGCGGCATCACACCGAACCAAATAAATCAAACGTTCAACTACGACGCCTTCAATATTTTGCCAACCGCTGTCTTCCAGTAAATTGTACCGCCAGTGGTAAACCGTCTCATAAACGCTGGTTTCCAAGGTATTGGTGCCGTACCACACGCCATAAGACCCATCTGAATAGCGAGAGTTAGACCAGTGATGAAAAGGATATTCGATGGCATTGTTATAATCAGCTTCCTCGAAGGGGCGAGCAATAATAGGTTGATTGGAGGTATAGGTATGTGGTTTTGAAGCCAATTCCAGATCTGTGGCTGCTTTCCAGGCTTCTGGTTTGTCGCTCAGGTCGTCAAAAAGATCCTCAGAGACACGTAACGAGATGATGTTTCGGTAAGCATCATCATGAATATCTGTAATAGAGAGTCCATTGAATAATTCGTCCACTATTGTCCCCTGGCTTTGTCTAGGTAGGCTCGCACCATTAATAGTCCAGTGAACCCCCATTGTTTTATTGCTTCAACGGGAGTCATCCCCTCAAAGGCACGATTACGTTGGGTCATCCATGAATAGGCGAGATCCCGGTTGCGTGGAAAGAGTAGACGCAGGGATTTATGGATGCTCAGTAGGATGCCAACCCGCTCTAACAGATCACGATTGGGTGCTAGTGGCTCCCCTCTGCGATAACGAGTCAGCGCTCCTCTGTTGTTGGTGGATAACCCTAATAAGGACAATTGATCTTCGGTCGGGAGCTGCCAATGTTCAAATAGCCCCATCGTCATTTTAGCTAACTCGGCTCGATCCGATTTGCGTTCTTCAAACTGTTGAGTGGTTGCCGACATGGTTTATCCTTATCGTGATTTGGATTAATTATAACAATTATAGTTATAAAAGCAACATTGACTGATGTGGTCAGGGGAGGATTTCGAGAATTAGCAGAATAGCCCGAAAACCCTCGCCCAATGCGGGCGGGGAGTAGTCACCCAATAGAAAAGATTGAACCTAAAAAATCAGTTGACCGCTCCATTCTAATAACAGGTATCTGATTTTGAAGAAAATAGCTTCGATGGTTACAGAACAGGAAGAGAGAAAATAGAGTTGGTCGAGAAAAACTGAGAACAGGCTGTTCTTGTGTTACACCGCACTAGCCCAATGCTTCCAAGTCTCGCTGTAAGAGAGATTCGTTACCAATATTCAATTCAACCAGTCGCCGCAGCAGTGAAATGCTCTCCATGTCGATCTCTTCACAGAGCAAGCCTAATTGTTCAGCTTGAATATGGGTACAGGAGACTTGCATTGTGATGACGCATTCCATGTCATTGAGCACGACCCTGAGTGTAGCTTGCTCACCTATCTGGGGTTGCCAATTGAGAGGCCTCTTAGCCAAGACACCCTTTAAAGAAATATCTAATAGATTGGTGTGGTAGGTATCGCTTTCTGTCTCGATTTCTACCGGGGCATCGAAGAGGATTCGATGGAAATGTCTTCGGTCATTGTCAGGATAATTCATAGATGAAATTGCATTTGTGTGTCACCAACTTCGACAAGATCCCCGTCCTTTAATAATTGGGGCATATCGCCAATAGATTTGTGGTTGATGCTTGGAGGATTTGGGCCTTCCAGGAGAGAGATGAAATATCCATCCTCTCTGCGGGTAATCATGGCACAGTCTCCTCCGGTATAACCGATGCGCGTCATATGGCGTTTTAGAGGAATGATGCGACCAAAATTGTCACCACTCACAATCTGAAGTATACCAGAGGTGGGTTGGGCCTCCTCATTCTGGTTATTTTCTTCACTCCCCTGTCTCTCTTCTTTTGCAAAGGGGTTAGAGCGAAGATCGGTGCCTAGATCCATGACATCCTCAGCATAGGTGAGGGTGTGTTTGCCTATTTGAATAACATCGCCATGGTGCAACTCTACCTGCTCTGCTTTCTCATGGTTTACTAAAACTGGGTACTCCTCGTCTCTGGCTTCAAGCAGGTAGTCATCATCAGCTGCGGATAGTGTGATGTGAAGTGGTGCGATGGCCAAACTATCAATCACAATGGTGCAGTCTGCATTTCTACCGATATGGGTGATGCCTGACTCCAGATGGAAAACGTCCATCACGCGGCCTTTGAATGAGAGGGTCAGTTTTGGCATGGATAACTTTTTAGTTCAGCCTGTATAAACATAAGTATATATCCAATTTTATTAAGAAAACTACCTTAATTCACGCTTCGTCATTTGAGATGGGAATGAATGGAGGTAAATTGCGCCAATCTGAGAAGAATAGGCTTGGATGAGCAAGAACATACTATGAATAACAATATGTTATATGATATTGTTTAATTAAAATATTTGGTCGACGTAATTTTGACATTTAGCAATAATACTGCTTAACTTTATAGCAATCCTGTGGAATTTTTAATATGCCAAGGGACCTGTTGAATGGGGCAAATTTTTGACGAAGAAGGTCCAGTGTTTCCAAGTCTCTGTATCTATCTATTTGACCACAACGCTGAGCGGCAGCGTTATCTACAGAACATTCTGAGTTTTGTCGATGGAGAAGTGCTTGTTCTCAAGGACCCTTCCGAAATTGGTGGTTGCAAAAAAGCTCATAGCAACTGTGTTGCTGTGATGATCGGGTTCGAGCAAGAGCCAGATGAGCAAATGTCAGTGATTCAAACGCTTGCTGAAAAGCATCCAAACCTTCCTATATTTCAGCTCTGTGACGAGCAGCAAAGTAATCCTAATAAGTTCGAAGGTTACGATAATGTCATTGGTACCTTTAAAATACCCACTGTATATGACGACCTGATGGCGTTAGCTCACAAGGCACAGGTATTTCAAGAGATGAAAAATCCTGATGGGGGAAAATCCCGTCCGGTGGAACTATTTCGCAGTCTCTCTGGAAGCAGTAGGGCGACACGTCGGGTTAATAAAATGATTGAGCAGGTCGCCGACTCTGAAGCAACGGTACTGATTCTGGGCGAATCAGGCACGGGCAAGGAGGTGGTGGCGCGTAAGCTCCATTTTCACTCAGTACGCCGTGGTAAGCCCTTTGTGCCTGTGAACTGCTGCGCTATTCCTGGGGATCTATTAGAAAGTGAACTGTTTGGTCATGAGAAGGGGGCCTTTACCGGTGCCATCAGCGCCCGTCAGGGGCGTTTCGAAATGGCTGATGGTGGTACTCTATTTCTTGATGAAATCGGCGATATGAGCATGACAATGCAGGTAAAGCTGCTTAGAGTGCTGCAAGAGCGTTCTTTTGAAAGAGTTGGCAGCAATAAGACCATTCGCTGCAATGTCCGTATCTTAGCGGCAACCCATCGTAATCTTGAAGCGGCGATTAGCAACGGTGATTTCCGTGAAGACCTATTTTATCGACTGAATGTATTTCCAATCGAGATGCCTCCACTCAGAGAACGAGTGGAAGATATCCCAGTGCTAGTGAATGACTTGATTCATCGCATAGAGAATGAAAAAAGGGGTTCGGTCAGGCTGACTCCAGCTGCTGTTGCCGCTTTGAGTCACTATCGGTGGCCTGGAAATGTCAGAGAAATAGCGAATCTGATCGAACGTTTGGCGATTCTTTTTCCATACGGCGTGGTCGATGTGGCTGATCTTCCCGAAAAATTTAGACCCTCTGTCGATCTGATGAATACAACCCAATTACCTCAAGTTATTTTGGAAGGTGGCGAGCCAGGTACCACCGTGAATGCCCCACGTCTGCCAAATGATGGCATTGATCTGAAAGCACATCTCAATACTTTGGAGCAAAGCCTGATTCAGCAAGCTCTGGAGGAGTCTGATGGTATCGTTGCCCATGCCGCCAAGCGGCTACATATGCGTCGCACCACTCTGGTGGAAAAGTTGCGAAAATATGGCCTTCAGCGTCAAACTGAGTCGCCAGGAATTTGACGTTCCTTGTTATTTTTATTTCTAACTAATTGAAATAAAATAAAATAATAATTAGGCATGTAATTTGCTTTGATTGTCAGTGTGTAATGATGACTGACTATAGAGGCCAAATAACGTGTCACCAAAACCCTCACTTGCTGATCGACAACATGCCCTAGAGGCGGCCTTTAATATGTTCAATCAGCTCTCTGAAGAGCTGACAGGTTCCTATCAACAGCTACAATCTCAAGTGTTGGAACTCAGCCAGGAACTGGCGGCAGCACGGAGCGAGCGGATGGTACAGCTGGCTGAAAAGGAACGATTGGCGGATCGTCTGGAACGATTGCTCGAAGCCTTGCCAGCCGCCGTTATTGTTATGGACGGCGAAGAGAGAATAAGAGAATTCAATCCGGCTGCTAAGCATCTGCTTGGTGTACTTGAACCCCTTGATTACTGGCCGAATATTATCCAGCAACGTGCGTTGGGTGGGGTGATTAATGGCAATGAATTGAAGCTTTTGAGTGGCCATCTACTGACGCTCACCTCCAGCCGTTTAGAACAGACTCCAGGATATATTCTTGTTCTGGTGGATGTCACCGAGACTCGGAAATTGCAAGAGCGGCTTAACCGTCGTGAACGTTTGACCGCCATGGGTGAAATGTCGGCTCAACTGGCCCATCAAATGCGTACACCCTTGAGCAGTGCACTCCTCTATATCTCTCATCTGGCGAATGACGAGCTGAATCCCGTAAAGCGTCAACAATTTACCGCCAAGTTGCGGGATCGCTTGCAGCATATGGAACGTCAAATTCACGACATTCTTATGTTTGCCCGTGGTGAAGATGCTGGTGAATCCCGTATTGATCTGAGTCGCTTGCTGCAGCTCTTTTCTACCTCAACTGATCAACTATTACAGCAGTCGGGGGGGAGCTTGGAGATTGATGATCAGAGTCAGGGAGAGGCCGTTATCCTGGGTCGTGAAGATGCACTGCTGGGTTTACTGGGTAATTTATTGGAGAACGCGATTCAGCAGGAAGCCACCATTGTGAGGGTTACTCTGAAGGTAACTGATGAAATTGAACTGGATGTGGCTGATAACGGTAGAGGTGTTGCTGATGAGCTGCTGCCACGCATTTTCGATCCTTTCTTCACCACTCGTAGTGGTGGAACCGGACTTGGTTTGGCGGTTGTGCAGAATCTGGTGCTCAATCATGGGGGCGAGATTCTTGCCCGACACTCAAATACAGATTTTGCTCGACATAAATCAATTCAACATGTTGATCAGAGAAGGAGCCTGTTATGAGTTACGGAACAGTGCTTATAGTAGAAGATGATCCCGATTTGCGCGAAGCGCTGAGCGATACCCTGGAGCTATCAGGCTATCCTGTTCGTACGGCTGAAGAGGGCTGTGTTGCTCTGAATATCCTGCGCGAGGAGTCGATTAGTATGGTGGTGAGTGATGTGCAGATGCAACCCATGGATGGACATACCTTATTACGGGAGATCAGGCAATCTCATTTTGAATTACCAGTGTTACTAATGACCGCTTACGGCACTATTGAAAAGGCTGTGATGGCGATGCATGACGGGGCGGTCGACTATCTGGTTAAGCCATTTGAGGCTGAGGTCCTGGTCAGTAAGGTTGCCGGACATATTCCTCCTCTCAATGAAAACTCCACAGAGGGGCCGGTTGTAGAAGATCTGCGCAGCCGTGAAGTCTTAGAATTGGCGCGTCGGGTGGCAGTGAGCGATGCAACGGTACTTTTGAATGGCGAGAGTGGTACTGGTAAGGAAGTGTTTGCCCGTTACATCCATCAGCACTCAAGCCGCAATAAAGGGCCTTTTATCGCTATCAATTGCGCTGCGATCCCTGAAAATATGCTGGAAGCCGTATTGTTCGGTTATGAGAAGGGGGCTTTTACCGGAGCATACCAAGCAACCCCGGGCAAATTCGAGCAAGCCCAGGGAGGTACTCTGCTGCTGGATGAAATCTCTGAAATGAGCCTTGCACTGCAAGCCAAACTGCTGCGTGTATTGCAGGAAAAAGAGTTGGAGCGCCTAGGCGGACGCAAACTGATCGAACTGAATGTACGGGTGCTGGCGACCACTAATCGTAAGCTACGAGAAGAGGTTTCGGCTGGCCGGTTTCGTGAAGATCTCTTCTATCGTCTGAATGTTTTTCCCCTGACACTGCCGCCACTTCGGGAACGTCGTCGAGACATCATGCCTTTGGCCGAGCATCTTCTCCGGCAGAATTTGGGTTCGGGCCAGGCGCTTCCTGTATTTAGTGAACAGGCTCAGCAACAGCTACTCAGTCACTCCTGGCCGGGCAATGTGCGGGAGTTGGATAACCTGATTCAACGGGCGTTGATTATGAATCGTAATGGCCTGATCGATGTGGTGGATCTTTGTTTTGAAGCGCCAACTGGAGAGCAGCTGCCAGACAAGGATACTCAACCAGTGAGTGTTGGAAAACTGCCTGAGGATCTGCGGTCTGTCGAGGAACAGATGATTCTTGATGCCTTGGGTGAGGGGCGTGTCAGCCGTAAAAACGTTGCCAACCGACTAGGTATCAGTGAGCGCACACTACGCTACAAAATTGCCCGTATGCGCGAAGCAGGTGTAGCGATACCGGGATGAGTGAACTGGTGCGAAATCTGCATATTAAAGACTAGAGATATTTAAACGGAGAGTTGGGAATGAATAACAGCATGAATATCGATCAGGTTTTGGCACAGATGCGAGTCATGTCTGCTCAGGCAGCAGATAACACGAAAGAATCACCTAAGAGTGAGGGTGCTGACTTTTCGGCACTTCTCAAGCAGTCGATTGATCATGTTAACTCCGCCCAGCAGGAAGCGAGCGCACTGCGCAGTAGCTTCGAAAGTGGAGAGGGTGATATGGACTTGGCCCAAGTTATGATCGCCGCACAGAAGTCGAGCCTCTCATTTGAGGCGATGGTGCAGGTGCGAAATAAGTTGGTTGAGGCGTATCAAGATGTAATGAAAATGCCAATTTAACTGATTGAATAAGAAGGGTAAAAATGGCTAATGTAACACCAGATCAAGGAATGAACGAGCCCCCGTCTGGGTCTCGTATACAGGATAATCCGATTGTTCGGCAAATCGCTGTGATGGTGGGTATTGCGGCGAGCGTTGCACTGGGTGTGGCTGTGGTGTTGTGGACCCAGAAGCCAAGTTATCGTCCTCTATTTGGTAATCTGCCGCACAAGGATGCCATTGAGGTTGCTCAGGCCCTGCAACAGGCAGGGATTGAGTATGAAGTTGATCAGGCCAACGGCATCGTTATGGTGCCTAGCTCACTCCTGCAAGAGGCACGGATGAAACTTGCCGGTCAGGGTTTGCCGCAGTCAAGTTCGACCGGTTTTGAATTGATGCAGGAAGATACAGGTTTTTCCACCAGTCGCTTGCTGGAGACAGCCCGTTATCAGCGCGCTATCGAAGGCGAGTTGGCACGCTCTATCATGACACTGACGAATGTAGAGTCGGCCAGGGTCCATCTGGCTTCACCAAAACAGTCTGTATTTATTCGCAAACGGAAATTCCCCAGTGCTTCTGTTGTTATCAAGCTCTATTCTGGGCGTAATCTGGAGAAGGGACAGGTCGATGCGATTACTCATCTGGTTGCCTCCAGTGTGCCGGAATTGGATGTCTCTAATGTCACAGTGGTCGATCAGAAGGGACGGCTACTAAGTGCAAAGAAAGATTCTCGTGAAATGCAGATCTCCTCAAGTCAGTTTGAATATTCTCGCGGGCTGGAGGAGCACTACAAACAGCGTATTGAAGATATTCTTGCGCCCATGATTGGGCGTGAAAATCTGCGTGCTGAGGTAACGGCCGATGTGGATTTTACCTATGTAGAGCAGACTCAGGAGTACTATAATCCTGATGTAAACGCACTTCGTTCCGAGCAGATCAATGAGCAACAATCGGTATTGAGTGAAATACAGGGCGTACCAGGAGCCTTGAGTAATCAACCCCCTGCGGCCGCGAATGCGCCTCAGCAGGCAACAGGCAGCATGGCAGGTGATGCCGGTGGTGCCCCTGTTAACAGTAGCAAACGAGCCACACGGAATTTCGAGTTGGATAAAACCATTAGCCATACTCGGTTACCAAGTAGTCGTTTGCGTCGACTTTCTGTCGCTGTTGTGATCAACGATCGCTATCAAGCCGGAGAAGATGGTGCACTTGTGCCGATTGAGCGAACTGCCGAAGAGATCACCCGAATCTCAAATCTGGTGAAGGAGGCAGTAGGTTTTGATATGCAGCGAGGAGATAGGGTTCAGGTGATCAGCGAAGCTTTTTATATTCCGCAAGCGCCAGAGCCACTTCCAGAAACACCCATTTGGGAAGAGAACTGGTTTTGGGATCTGGTGCGACAAGTGGGCGGGGCCTTACTCTTCCTATTACTGGTATTTGGGGTGTTGAAACCAACCATGACCCGGTTGACTCGGCAAGTCGCTGTTGCCCCAACCAATCAGGCAATGGCTGTGGCAGCTGGAGGAGACGAGGGCGGCATGGCAAATATGCAGGGAGGTGGTGACGCAGGTATGTTTGGGGGAGATGATAGCTCTCTTCAGCTTCCTGGGCCGCGTAGTTATGAGAAAACCCTGGATGCCGCTCGTACTATGATTGAGGAAGACCCAAAACGTGTTGCTCAGGTAGTGAAAAAGTGGATATTAGAAGATGCCAAATAGCCCAATAGCCAATGCACAACCAGCAGCGGTTGATACAGATGATACTACAAAAGTGGCTGAAATGCATGGGGTGGAGCGTGCCGCTATTCTGTTACTGGCATTAGGGGAAAAGGACGCTGCAGAAATTCTGCGCCATATGGGGCCCAAAGAAGTACAGGATGTTGGTTTGGCGATGGCCTCACTGACGGGTGTCAGCACCGACCAGATGGAGGGTGTGATGCATCACTTTGTCACTGCGCTGGAAACTCAGACCGCTCTAGGACTCGGCTCTGATGAATATATTCGTAACATGCTCACCAATGCTCTGGGCGAAGATAAAGCGGGCGGAGTTATTGACCGTATATTGTTGGGTCGTAACAGTAAAGGGTTGGAGCAGCTTAAATGGATGGATCCGCGAGCCATCGCTGAGCTGATTCGCCTCGAACATCCTCAGATCATTGCCATCGTGCTCTCTTTTCTGGAGCCCGATCAGTCGGCACAGGTGGTCAGCCAGTTTCCTGATCGAGTGCGTACTGATGTGATAATGCGTATTGCTACCCTGGATGGTATTCAACCTGTCGCACTTCAAGAGTTGGATGAGATACTCGAAAAGCAGTTCTCGGGTGCCAGCAATGTAAAATCTTCAAGCCTGGGCGGCATCAAAACAGCCGCTGAAATCTTAAACATGATGGATGGCGCCGTTGAAAGCAAGCTGATGGAAGAGATTACCGAGGTAGATTCGGATCTCGGTCAGGAACTCCAAGACAACATGTTTGTCTTTGAAAATCTCATTGATGTGGATGACCGAGGCATCCAATCACTACTTCGTGAAGTCAGTACAGAACAACTTCTTCTTGCACTACGTGGTGCCGACGAAACGCTTAAGGAGAAGATTTTTAAGAATATGTCCAAGCGTGCAGCTGAGATGCTGAAGGATGACCTGGAAGCCGCAGCTCCGGCTAAATTGAGTGATGTAGAGTTTTCTCAGAAAGAGATACTCCAGGTAGCTCGCCGTTTGGCGGATGCTGGTGAGATCATGCTTGGAGGCGGTGGCGATGAGTTCGTCTAAAAAGGAGGAAGACGATCTACTTGAAATCAGACAGTGGCTGCCACCTGAGATGGGAGAGGGTAAATCGACCACCAGCTCTGGCATGATACTGGCTCCGAGTGCACCACCCACGGCGAAAGCGTTGGAAGCATTACAACAGCAGGCCTATGAAGAGGGCTTTGATAAAGGCAAGCAGGAAGGATTCGAATTTGGCCATAAGGAGGGGTTAAGCCAAGCGGGCCGGGATCTTCAGCGCTACACAACCCAGCTGGATAAGCTGTTGGATACCTTCGAACACCCCCTGCGTAATCTTGACGAGCAGGTTGAGAAAGAGCTTTTGGCACTGGTTATTTCGGTTGTTAAACAGTTAGTTAGGCGCGAAGTTAAAAGTGATCCCAACATGATTGTTGGTGTTGTGCGTGAAGCGCTCTCTGTGTTGCCTGTCGCTTCGAGAAACGTACAATTGCTGCTCCATCCCGAAGATGCGGAATTGATTCGTGAGGTGTACGCCCTAGGGGATACCGAAGTGGGCTGGAAACTTGTTGAAGATCCAGTGATCAACCGTGGTGGTTGTAAAGTTATTACGGATACCTCTCAAATCGATGCCACCTTGGACTCCAGACTAGCTAGTCTTATTGCGCCATTGCTTGCTGGAGCCAGAGTAATCGATGAGCAGTCGGATCAGGAGGAGTAAAAACCTAGTGTGGTGTCCTATATTGTTTGACGATTTCAGCGCGACGAAAAGCCATCAGCCGCGTTGTTGCATTGCTTGGAAAGGGCGCGCCATTCCCTGCGCAACGCGCCTAGCGGCTAATGGCTTTTCGTCGCGCCCGAAGGGAGGCCTGCAAATGAGACAATATAGGACACCACACTAGATTATGTCACTTCTCCTTGGTAATAAAAGACACCTCCTCTGGGCAGAGAGGATACGTCGTTATCAGGATCGTCTCGGAGATGATAGAGGATTGGTTGTTGAGGGGCGTCTGACTCGCATGGTTGGCCTGACTCTGGAGGCTATTGGTTGTCGTGCTGTCATTGGTGGTCAATGTGATGTGGTCAGCAGAAATGGCACTCATATTGAATCTGAAGTGGTAGGCTTTGGTGAAGACAGTCTCTACCTTATGCCGACCGGTGATATTCAAGGTTTGGAACAGGGGGCACGAGTTATACCAACCGGTCGAGTCTGTGAGGCGGTGGTTGGTGAGCAGCTGCTTGGACGGGTTATCGATGGCGCTGGTAAGCCTCTTGATAGCCTAGGCCCCATCCATACTGACGAACGTCGCCCATTGACGGGTGCCTCCTTTAATCCTCTGGCGCGAACGCCTATCCGAGAACCTCTTGATGTGGGTGTGCGGGCGATTAATGCCTTGCTGAGCGTGGGACGAGGGCAGAGGCTAGGTCTGTTTGCCGGTTCGGGGGTGGGTAAGAGTGTTTTATTGGGCATGATGACCCGCTATACCAACGCTGATGTGACTGTGGTGGCACTGATTGGTGAGCGTGGCCGAGAGGTGAAAGAGTTTGTCGAGAATATACTCGGCAAAGAGGGTATGAAACGTGCCGTGGTTGTGGCTGTACCAGCAGACAATCCCCCGTTAAGACGGATGCACGGTGCTATGTTAGCCGCCAGCATTGCAGAAACCTTCCGTGAGCAGGGCAAACATGTTCTACTGTTGATGGATTCACTGACTCGCTTTGCTCAGGCTCAACGGGAGATCGCATTGGCAATTCACGAGCCGCCAGCAACCAAAGGTTATCCTCCCTCTGTGTTTTCAAAGCTACCTCAGCTGGTTGAAAGGGCTGGCAACGGCGACAAAGGAGGTGGCTCCATTACCGCTTTTTATACGGTACTGGCAGAGGGCGATGATCAAAATGATCCGATTGCGGATGCTGCGCGTGCAATTCTCGACGGACATATTGTGCTATCGAGACAGTTAGCCGATGCCGGTCATTACCCGGCAATCGATATCGAAGCCTCAATCAGTCGTGCAATGAATGACATCACTACTTATAGTCATCAAGAGGCGGCACGCTCATTTAAGCATCTCTATTCCCTCTACCAACAAAACCGTGATTTGATTACTGTTGGAGCCTATGAGTCTGGCAGCGACGAGCAGATTGATACCGCCATTGCAGCCATGCCAGCACTGAATGAGTTTTTACGACAGGATATGTACACGCCGGTGACCTTGGCGCAGAGCCATGAAGATCTTGAGGCCCTTTTTCCTCCGGAGGAAGAGGAAGAGCCGGAACTACCCGCAGGGCTGAATTTGTCTCAGCCTGTCAAACTATAACCAGGTACTAAAATTATGTCGCCCTCAAAACGACTCAGCCCGGTTCAACGTGTCGCTCACTCAAAAGAGCAGAATGCTGCTCGAAGTATGGGGCAAGCACGAAAAAGTCTTGAACAAGAAGAGGTGAAACTACAGCAACTCAAACAGTACCACCAAGAGTATCTTGTGCGGTTTCAGCAGATGGCGGGAGAAGGTATGAATGCCTCCCAGCTTCAGGAGTATCGAGCATTTCTCGCCAAATTGGATGAAGCGATACAACAGCAGGAAAAAGTTGTTGCGGCGAGTATGGTCAATCACAGTAGTAGCAAAAATAATTGGAAACATAAACACACTCGTACTCAGGCCCTAAATAAAGTCGTTGATCGATACCGGGAAAAGGAACAAAAGAGTGCTAACCAGCAAGAGCAGAAAGAGAGCGACGAACATAACCAAAGAAGATCTTGAGCTTTTTCTACAAAAGTGGTGTAGGACAAGGGTTGCTCCTGCACATCCATGTGCTCGCAACACTTATACATCCATGCACGATATCGAGGTTAAAAATATATGAGGCTATCAGCAATCCTTGTTCCAGTTCATGACCCCAGTTTGTAGGAAAACGCCAAGTGAGTGGCCAAACTCCTGGCTGAATTCGTAGGGCTTTTCTACACCTGGTTTAGTTACGTTGAAATCTTCCTGAGTTGCTACTTTACCTGTCTCTGGGTTGATCCATCCTTCACCACAGGCATTTTCCTTAACGACAAATCCGTCGGTCACTAGCAAGTCTGTGAGGTATCCGCCTGTATTGCTCTGGTGGATCTGCATATCACCCTTTTCATTCTGACTCAAGCCAGTAACCTGAATCATTTTATCATCTTTTGTAATGGTGATATCGTTGGCAACATACATGTCGTTGTTTTTGAATTTTTCAGTATCGATGGTGATTTTAGTGCCGTCTTCCAACTGAAAGGTGGATTTTTCCCAAAAGTTGGCATCTGTCTTGCCGTCCTTGTTCCAGTCGATATGGGGGTCACCCCAAATATTGGTCTCTTCACAGGTCACTTTATTGCGAACGATGATCTGTGATTTGTTCTCATTGAGCTCTAATTCGTAGGTGTCACCAAGATCAATGGTCGCTGTACCATTCTTTCCTTGCGAAACGGTCCACTCTTGTTCAATAGGTGGGCAAGTAGGTTCCGGTGGGCACTCAGGCACAGGTGGACACTGTGGCTCAAGAACAATTGGTCCCGTCGGACACTGTGGCTCAAGAACAATCGGCCCTGTCGGACAATGTGGCTCAGGCTGAACTGGCGGATGCCCATGGCCGTGAATATGTCCATGCCCATGAATATGTCCATGCCCATGAATATGTCCATGCCCATGAATATGTCCATGCCCATGAATATGCCCATGCCCATGAATATGCCCATGCCCATGAATATGCCCATGCCCATGAATATGCCCTCCCTGAGGAGCAAACATACAGCGGATATTAAAGGCAGAAGGAAGTGAAAATTTTTGGTTTTCAGTATTGTTAGAGAGGCTGTTTAGCGCAGGGGCTACCACTCTAGTCATTGGCGGAATACATGTCATTACTACTCTCCTAGTTTCAAAACGTACAACTATCAACCTAAAAAGATCAGTTGGAAGGCGTGTAGTGCGTCATTGCGGTTAACTGATTCTTTTAGTTCAACAATGTAATAGTACGTTTTTCTAGATTCTCAACAAGATAGGAATAACCCTATCAGTGTTAACCCTAGGTAGTGGTCTTTAACGATCTTCATAACCAGGTGGGCGTTTGCCAGATAGCAGATAGGCAAAGGCAATGACTTCAGCGATCGCCCGATAAAGGGCTTGCGGAATCTCGTCTCCTAGTGGGATTTGTGATAGCAATGCAGCAAGTTCCGCATCTTCATGCAGGGGGATATCGTGTTCCTCCGCCAGGGCCAGGATTTTTTCCGCCAGATCTCCACGCCCTTTGGCGGTGAGGCGTGGCGCGTTTTCGCCATCGTATTTTAGTGCGATAGCGAGTTCATTAGGGCTGTTCTTTTTCTTGCTCATACCTTTTCATTAAGTAACGAGTGTTCGATAGGGAGTTCATACTCATTTTTTACCGAACCCTGAAATGCCTCCAGCTTACTAATCTCAAGACCTGCCGATTTGAATCCTTCTCGAAGTCGGTTGAGGTTCTGTTTGACCAGCTGAGAGGTGTCAGGTTTTTCCGACCAGATAATGGTCGACAGGGACTCACCCATTAAGTGTAGACTCACTTTCATAGGGCCAAGGGGCTGTATGTTCATGTGCAGTGTTAGTCGCCAACCAGGGTTACCATTCGTCTTCTTGCGGTTAGCTTCCTGAGAAATCCTGATATGAAAAAGATCGAAGCCGTTACCATTGCGTATGGGTAGTTCAAATTGCCAGACTTGGCGTAATGGGTCTTCGGTTGGAAGAGAGCTGAGTTGATTGGTTTGAATCCGGGCGATAGCGCTATCCAGGTGCTTGAAAAGGTCGAGTAGGAGCTTGGTGGTTGCATCCATATCCCATGTTTGAGGCGGCTGTGGGATTTGCGGTGTGGTTTCTGGTAATGGCGAAGTAGAGGCCTGGGGTAGTGCCGCTGAAGTTACTGGTAAGTTTGGCGTTGCTTGAGGTAAGACGTCACTCTGTCTCAGTGTTCCTTGTTGACTCAGATAGGGTTTTACCAAGCCAATCAAGCGCAGTAGATTGAGTTTTAAATCATTATTATTGACCGTGCGGTACATCAGTTGCGATTCTGTTTGGGTTCCACTGATCTGTAAGGTATGGGTTAACTCTGTTTTGAAATTGGGATTATTGCAAGAGAGTGTACCTGAGATTAGCTGTTCAATCGCCTGTTTGACCGGCATAGGTAGTAGCTGTTGTGTCTGAGGTGAAGGTTTGGCAATAAGCTGGGTCAGAGCTTTGAATAATTGGGAAAGCGGCTGTTGTCGCGGTAGATTACTCTTTAGTGCAGAGGCCATTAATTGTTTCAGGCTCGGCATGGTTAATACTTTCAGCTCTGGTAACTCTCCCGCTTTTTCTACCTGAAGAATAAGCGATTGGCCTGGAGAAACGCTTAATGTCGTTTGTGCTTTCAGGCGAGTTACACCGATTTGCAGGCTCAGGGTGCCATTGATGTTTTCACTCAAGGCCGTTCCCTGCAGGATTTGCCCAGGTTTCATCGTCTGCAGCAGTGATTTGGCTGTTATTGCGAGGGGGGGTGGCTGAAGAATTTTTGCAATCGGGATCTGCATGCTCATTTCCAGGTATCTGGTTATGAGAAAGTATACTCAAGCTTGAGCATATTGTTCATTTCTTTAGTGGTTGGCCGATAGTTAGTGATCAGAGTTTGCGAATGCACCTATATATCCTAATATCGGAATGGACCGAAGGAGGGTCAGGTATGAAGACGCTAGACGAGAATCCTCCCCAAACATGGTATGTAAAGCATGAAGGACGGATGGCTGGCTCCCTGACAGAGGCTCGTATTCGCCAGCTTTTGCTGGAAGGGGAGTTGGGTCTTTCAGATGAGATCAGTATGGATAACGAGTCCTGGCAACATATTCTCTCTGTTCCTAGTGTCGTGCCGCTACAACTACGTGCCGACTCAGGGGATAAAGAGGCGCTTGCCAAGATAGCGGCACGGGAGAAGGTAAGGGCAAATGACAGAGCGGAGAGTCGCCAGTTGCCTGTTGTACCCTTGATGGTTTCATTGCTGGTGGTTGGTTTTGTGTTGCTCGTTTCACTACTGATTGGAATGCCGGGGGTAAGTGACACACCTCAGTGTGATGCTCCGCCTGCTCCAGGGGTGAACTGGCGAAACTGCCTGCTATCGGGGGTGGATGTTGGGTCGGCAAGCTTGGCAGGAGCGAATCTTAATAGTAGCGTTTTACGAGAGGCTAAGTTGAGTGCTACAGATTTGACTGCCGCCGATTTGGGTTATGCCGATCTACAACAGGCTGACCTGCGTTACGCGCAATTGAATGGCGCCATTTTATTGGGGGCGAATTTGCAAAATGCTGATTTGAGAGATGCCGACCTGAGCCAAGCCGATCTTCGTTTTGCCGATTTAACTGGTAGCCGTCTTAGTGATGCTCTGTTGCAAGGAGCTCGCATGGATAAGGCGATTTGGATTGATGGTAAAACCTGTGGCAACGCGTCGATCGGTGTGTGTAAGCCGGAGTAACCGCTTAGTAGAGCAGTCAATGGTTTAACCTAAAAAGATCAGTTGGGCAGCGTGAAGGGTGCGTTATTAGAAGGGAGCGGTCAACTGATTTTTTAGGTTTAAGGGAATGATTCCGTCTCATAGCGGAATACCTTAATCGACTCCGACCAATAATCGCCTGGTAAGCCTGCCTTCTGTTTGAGGTGATGGAGGAAACTCTGTGTATCGGGTAACGATTCCCAGACAGATGGCAGGAAGGTGCCTCGATGTCGCCCTTCAACCAGAATTAAGCCATCGATCCCTGGTCTGATTTTTTCTATGAGGTCAGCTTCAGACTCAAATAACAGCGATGAAGAGGGCGTTAGTACAGAGATATGGAGCGTCAGATTATCTATTTCAAGCTTATCAAGAGGCGGGAAGCGGGGGTCTTGGAAAGCTGCTGAAAAGGCATTTTCAGCCACATCAATTGCCAGAGGCGCCTGTGCCTCAAGATGACCGATACAGCCACGCAAGGTACCTTGGTGGTTGAGCGTGACGAAACTGGCACGTTTCTCTTGCAGTTCGAGGGGATAGTCGATTGGATTCAAAGTAAGCGGTCTGCCAGAGTCAAGCCCCTGTCTGATTGACGACCATGCAATTTCCAGCAATAGATTACGACTGTTCTCTGTGAGATGCGATTTGCTAGAGGTGTTCATCAGATTCTACGCGAGAAACCCCGTTCTTTAAATCGGGGAGGGATAGCATCCGCTATCAGGCGGCCTGTCTCGCTGCCTCCTTAACTTAAATTAATAAAAAACATGGAACCTACAGTGTCCGCACTATGGCTAATGCCGCTTGATTGGAAGCTTAGTGGCTTTAGCCGCAAGTAGTTTACCATGAGTCCTGGATTAGTCACTTCAGGTTCGACATAATCCGTCCTCGATTTTTGCGATGGGAAATATGTCATGTGGTTTAAGAATCTGCGTATCTATCTATTACAGAAGCCCTTCAATCTCTCTCAAGAGGCAATGGAAGAGCAGCTGCAAAGCAGGCGTTTTCAGGCTTGCGGCAGCCATGATTTGGGGAGTGTCGGTTGGGATAGTCCATTGGGTCGGCAGGCAGAGTCTCTGGTCCATGAGATAGGGGGCTGCCAGATGATCTGTGCCAGACAGGAAGAGAAACTTTTGCCTTCAGCGGTAATAAACGAGATCGTCGATGAGAAAGCCTCTGAGATTGAGCTGGAAGAGGGGCGAAAGCCTGGTCGAAAAGAGCGTACAGAAATGCGCGAACTAGTCTTTCAACAGTTGCTGCCCCAAGCCTTTAGTCGATATACCCGGCAATATGCCATGATCGATAAGCAGAAGGGGTGGATTCTGGTTGATGCTTCCAGTGCAAACAAAGCGGAGGCGTTGATTACTCTGTTGCGGGAGACCTTGGGAAGCCTTCCGGCAAAGCCTTTGGAGAGTGTCACAGCACCCACCTTTGTTATGACAGAATGGCTTAAGCAGCCTGGGCAACATCAGGGGTTTACCTTATTGGATAGTTGTGAACTCAAGGATCGCTCTGATGAGTCGAGTGTATTGCGCTGTAAAGGCCAGGATCTCACAGCAGACGAGATTTTGGCGCACCTGGAAGCGGGCAAAGATGTGGTGAAGCTCGCTGTGGAGTGGGACGAACATCTCTCCTGTATGGTTGAGTCTGATTTATCGATTAAACGGCTGAAATTTTTGGATTTAATTCAGGAGCAAGCAGCAGACTACCAGATAGAGAATGACGCGGAAGCCTTTGATAGCCACTTTACCTTGATGAGTTTGGAATTTCGGCAGTTTCTGCCGCGCTTTTTTGAGCTATTTGGCGGTGCTGTTACGGATGAAAGCAAATTATCAGATACTCAGTAGTTGGCATTTTTGACAGAGGATATCCAATAACCCACTCTTATTTGTGGTTTATTGACTCAAGTCAATGTCTCTATTGAACAGAGTCTTTAGTCTCTCTCTACGCTCGCGGTTGGTCGTTTCCGTGTAAGCGCTAGTCTGGCGGGGGTAGACGGTCCAACTGCCTCCAGGGCCGTTCCCCGCCTGTTTTTTTCTCTTTGATTCCTGCCTATTTCTACACCACGACTAGTAGTTGTAGTAGTTAAGAAACCATTTTGCGAAGTTGGCGACACCCTCTTCGAGAGGTGTATCTGGTTTATACCCGGTATCAGCAATTAACTCTGAAATGTCAGCATAGGTGGCGACTACATCACCATCCTGAAGCGGTAGCATATTGAGTTGTGCTTTTTTACCCAAGCTCTGTTCCAGTAGCTCAATATAGCGCATTAGCTCTACTGGTTGGTTATTACCAATGTTATAAAGACGGTAGGGTGCTGTGCTGGATGCCGAATCGGGATGAGCGGAGTTCCACTCTGGATCGGGTTGAGGTACTCGGTCCAATACACGAATCACACCTTCTACAATATCATCAATATAGGTGAAGTCGCGGCGATGTTTGCCATAGTTGAAGACATCAATGGGTTTGCCATGCATGATTTTATGCGCAAACTTAAGCATTGCCATGTCAGGGCGGCTCCAGGGGCCATAGACGGTAAAAAAGCGCAAACCGGTGGTTGGAATCCGGTAGAGGTGGCTGTAGGTGTGCGCCATTAGCTCATTGGCTTTTTTTGTCGCGGCATAGAGACTGACTGGATGGTTCACATTATCATGTACAGAGAAGGGCATGGAGGTGTTGGCCCCATACACCGAGCTACTTGATGCGTAGACCAAGTGTTTAACATCATACTGTCGACAGCCTTCCAGGATGTGTCCGAAACCAACTAGGTTTGAGTCTATATAGGCGAGAGGGTTCTCGATGGAGTAGCGAACCCCAGCCTGGGCGGCCAGATTAACCACCCGTTGCGGTTTGTATTTGGCAAAGACCTCGGCAATCGCTTCTCGATCTTCAAGCGCTAATCGCAGATCCGTGAAATGGGGATGATTTTGTGTTCGGGCCAAGCGCGCTTTTTTCAGCGATACATCATAATAGTCGTTGAGACAGTCGATGCTGATTACCTCATCACCCCTTTCCAATAGACGCAGAGCTAACGCTGAGCCGATGAAGCCAGCACCGCCAGTAATGAGTACTCGCATGATATAACGTCCTTAAGGCTGTACCTGATTAGTTGGCACCAGGTAGATATTTTGTAAGCAGATGGTTGTTAAGCGACCCGATTAGGCCGCCACTCATTGTCGAAGATTTAGCTTTTTAGGTCATCTACATACCAGGACATGGCTTCTGCCAACCCTTGGTCGATGTTATGCGTGGGTTGATAACCGATGAGCTGGTGCGCTTTTTCGATATTGGCCAAAGAGTGTCTGACATCGCCAGCGCGAAAGTCGCGGTAGGTGGGGGAGAGATCACTCAAATAGGGAAATTCCTTCGCCAGAATATCTCTGATTTTTGTAAACAGCTCATTCAATGTGGTTCGATCTCCGACCGCTACGTTGTAGACCTGATTCGCTGCGTCTGGGTTGTTACTGGTAGCCGCCAGCAGGTTTGCTTGAATAGCATTATCGATATAACAGAAATCCCGGCTTGTTTCGCCATCACCATTGATGAAGAGTTCTTCCTTATCAATCATCGAGGCTACCCACTTGGGTATAACAGCTGCATAGGCGCCATTTGGGTCCTGGCGGCGGCCAAAGATATTGAAATACCTCAAGCCGATAGTTTTAAAGTCGTAGCAACGGGCAAAAACTTGGGCATAGTGCTCATTGACCAATTTGGTCACCGCATAGGGGGAGAGAGGGTTACCAATATGGTCTTCGACTTTGGGTAGCCCTGGATGATCGCCATAGGTAGAGCTTGATGCAGCATAGACAAAGCGCTTTACCTGAGCATCACGAGCAGCAACCAGCATATTGAGAAAACCGTTGATATTGGTTTCATTGGTTGTGATTGGGTCCGTGAGTGAGCGCGGTACTGAGCCGAGGGCTGCCTGATGGAGTACATAATCGACACCCTCACAAGCCTGATGACAGGTTTGCAGATCCCTGATATCCCCTTCGATAAAGCGGAAGCCTTGCCACTGCTGTTCAGAAACGATGCGCTTGACCTTGTCAAAATTGTAGGCGTGGCCGGTGGCAAAATTATCCAGGCCGATAACTTTTTGGTTTAAGCCAAGGAGGGTCTCTAGCAGGTTGGAGCCAATGAATCCGGCCACCCCGGTGACCAGCCAAGTTGATGGGCTGGTCTGCAAAGTCTGTTTCAGTGAATCATATGCGGTCATAGTCTTGCATCAACATCAGTAACTGGGAGGATATTTTTAACATCGAAGAGTACTCCGTTCTCTTTGCACAAGGCGCGGATCTTTTTCGAACCCATGGCTTGAAATTCCCGATGGGCCACCGCAAGAATGACCGCATCGTAGCTGCCATCCTTCAGTTCAGCAATTGGGCGCAGGCCATATTCGTGCTCAGCTTCATCAGCATTGACCCAGGGGTCATAGACGTCGACCTGAGCACTGTAGTTCTCAAACTCAGCCACGATATCCACCACTCGGGTATTCCTCAGGTCGGGGCAGTTCTCCTTGAAGGTAAGGCCGAGCACCAGCACTTTGCTGTTATTGGTGGCTGTGCCTCTCTTCATCATCATTTTAATGACACTATGCACCACGTAGGCACCCATGCTGTCGTTGAGACGACGTCCAGCCAGGATGATTTCTGGTTGATAGCCAATGGACTGAGCCTTGTGGGTTAGGTAATAGGGGTCGACACCAATGCAGTGGCCGCCAACGAGACCCGGTCTGAAAGGTAGGAAATTCCATTTGCTGCCAGCGGCCTCAAGTACCTCCAAAGTATCGATGCCCAAACGGTTGAAGATTAGTGCCAGTTCATTGATCAGAGCGATATTCACATCGCGCTGAGTATTTTCAATGACCTTTGCGGCTTCAGCTACCTTAATGCTACTGGCCTTGTGGGTACCTGCTGTGATAATGCTTTTATAGAGTTCATCGACAAGCTCTGCCGTTTCAGGTGTTGATCCAGAAGTGACTTTCTTGATGGTCGGCAGACGATGCTCTTTATCTCCAGGGTTGATACGTTCTGGACTATAGCCAACAAAAAAATCTTGGTTGAATTTCAGGCCAGAGTCGGCCTCCATAATGGGTACGCATACCTCTTCAGTCGCGCCGGGATAGACCGTGGATTCAAAAATTGCGATGTCACCCGGTTTTAGAACCTTACCGAGAGCATGGCTGGCTCCGATTAATGGAGATAGATCGGGTTGTTTGTGCTCGTTGATGGGGGTTGGCACAGTAACAATGAAGACGTTGCAAGGCTTCAGGTCATCCAGATTGCTGGTGTAGCTGAGATTGGGAACCTGCTGCAACTCAGCAGGGTCGACCTCTAAAGAGCTGTCTTTTCCTTCCTTGAGCTCCTTCACGCGTGCTTCATTAATATCCAGTCCAATAGTAGGGAATTTTTTTCCAAATTCGACTGCCAATGGTAGACCTACATAACCAAGGCCCAGTACACCAATGTGTACTTCTCCAAGATCGATCATGTTTAATTCCTTGTGCATAAAGGTAATGAAATAGTCATTTCAGGATCAATCCACTAACAATCGGGCAACTGCCCACTAATGGTGATCAAAGCCTTTAATGATAACTTGGCATGCCTTTGAAATCGAGGGATTTCTCGATTCTGTAGCAGGTGAGAAGGGTGTGTAAAAAGTGTACAATCCGCACCACTATGCCGCTCGTGAAGGAGCTAAATCTAAATTGCTGCTATACGATCTGAACGAATCCAGACCCAGAGTTGCCCTAGTGGCTCTACATGCAGGGTATAGCCATAGCTCGCTGGCGTTACAATCCCTTGCCGCCTATGCCAATGCACAGGGTATTGAACATCAGATGCGATTGTTTGAAACGATGGTCAATATTAACCATCAGGTACTCATTGAGTCCCTGGTTGAATATGAGCCGCAAATTATCGGTTTTTCTACCTATTTGTGGAATATTGGCAGTTCGATTCGCCTCACCCGGATTCTTAAACAGCTGCTCCCCGACTGCTTGATCCTATTTGGTGGTCCAGAAGCTGGCCCGAGAGGCGAGGAGTTGTTGTTACAGGTAGCAGAGCTTGATTTCATTATTGCAGGGGAGGGCGAAGCCGCATTGACTGACCTGATTAGGGTCTTATTCCTGCATGACGGGAAGCTGGAACAGGTGTCGGGGTTGTTTTATCGAAAGCATGAGCAGATCTTGCGTAATTTGGTGAAATTACTTCCTATTGAGAACATACCAGCTGTGGTTTCGCAAGCGTTGTTAGAGAGTCGAAAATCCCTGGTCTATTGGGAAACTTCGCGGGGTTGTCCCTATCAATGCACCTTTTGTAGCAGCGCCACGGAGCGACTCCGAGTGTTTCCTATGGAGCGGGTTGAGGCGGATTTGAAGGTTTTAGAGCGACTTCAAAACAAGACAATCAAGCTACTTGATCGCAGTTTTCATCTTGGCAGACAACGGACAACCGAGCTATTAAAACGTTTTGCCGCTACACCACCCGGACTACGTTTTCATCTTGAGCTTAATCCAGATCGTATCTCTGAAGAGGCGATGATCCTCTTTGCTCAGGCAGAGGCCGGCAAATTTCAATTTGAGATTGGTCTGCAGTCCCTGGATGAACAGGTGCTTACCCAGATTGAGCGCAAAATGGATATCTCCAAATCATTAGATAATATCCGCCAGTTAGTTGCAATGCGGCGTCATCCTGTGCATCTCGACCTGATCGTCGGACTGCCCGGTGAGAGCGCTTCCCAGTGTGCCTACTCATTAGATCGGACCTTCCAGCTCTACCCAGATCACCTGCAACTTGGTACGTTAAAGCTGCTGCCTGGAACCCCTCTGCATGCACAAGCGCATCATTTGGGATATCGGTGGAACCCTGAGCCACCCTATGAGGTTTTAGCCCACCCACTGCTTGGATTTACCGAGATAGCTCGATTTAAACGCTACGCCGAACTATTGGAGCGTCTCTATAACAGTGGCTATCTTCGTTCCACTCTGGCCGGTTTGGTGGATGAGTGTTTTAATGGCCGTGTCAGTCGCTGTTTTGATGCGCTGCTGGCATTTTCCGGGAGAGGGTTGGTCCAGGATAATCTACAGCCAGATACGCTTTTTGAGCGGCTAAGTCAGTTTATTCAATCTTATCTGGACCGTTCTCCAATACTCAGGGAGTGGCTACTATGGGACTATTGTCAATTTGGTTTGGTAACTAGCAAAACACCTTCTTGGATCGCCGAGCAACTCAATCAGACCGAACGACTCGTTATTGATGGCAGTCGGCGCCGGCTGCCTATTCTCACTCTGTCAGAGGAGGGCGTGGCGATGGTAAACCGCCAGACTGACTGGAATCTTCAAGCCGGCAGATATGCCGTGTGGCCCAGGCAGCATAAGAAGGGTAAGCCGGTGGAGATTTTTCCTTTAGATTGATGGTCGTGTATGTGTGTTGATAAACATAAACCTAAAATAATCAGTTGACCGCTCCATTCTAATAACAGGTATCTGATTTTGAAGAAAATAGCTTCGATGGTTATGGTCACCTACCGGGTGAATTACGCTACAACGTGAATGGCACGCTTAAATATTGCAGGAGAGCTGCACCAGCATCTCTAAAAGCCCAGAAAAATTATCTCGACGTATTGAGTATGTTTCCGAGTATAGGCAGAGGGTTAGTTGTTTTGAATAGTTTAGAAATCAAATAATCCGAACCTTCCAGGGTTAAATGGCCATAATCATATTGAATTGGAATGGCATCGCCTATTACATAGCGACATCTGTTTTTTTGGCATAATGTTTTGAAAGCTGATGCGTAGGGGATGTTATTATTATGTGCCATATCCTCAAGTTTATTATCAAGTGTTTTAATGTCAGGTAGTATGTGTTTGTAGGGTAGCTCAGGATCTTTTAGTCGTTCAGATAAAGCAAGTAGCTGGGGGAGTGCGGCGTTATATTGAACGATTGGCCCAATAAAGATAACCTTATTTCCTGTGCTTTTAAATAATTTCATTGTCTTTGAAATATCATCAAGGTCTTCGCCTTGCCAGCGCGCAGCGACAATCACTAAATCGATATCAGGATTATATGTAGAAAGAAAATGATCAAAGGTGTAGTCAACTAGTTTTCTGCACTCTTTTTCGCCCTTCTGAGTCTGCCGTAGGATTGGCATGCAGCCGGATCCAGTAGCCTGAAGGAAGTTGTAATCTTTAAAGTGTTGATTTAACCCCCAAACCAGGTGGCGTGCATGGCTGTCACCTAAAATGAGTAGGTTCTTTTTCGTTTTAGATAAACTTAGGCACCTATTTATATCAAAACTCTTAAAATCCTCACTGTCCGTTGCTGAGAGAAAACATGGATCTGTTTTCCCGCCGAGTTGTTCTGATTGGCTCTTCCCTATATATGAAGAGTAATGCAATATTTGTGGGCTAAATCTATCTGGGAAACCATTCATGCCCACTATCAAGACGGCGATAAGAATGGTTATGGAAATTGAAGCTAAACCGGAGCGGATGGTTGCTTTAAAGATATTTTTATTTGCACGAAAAGGTGTTTCGATATATTTCCAAGATAGGAATGCTATTAAGATAGAGAGTGTGAATAATAGTATTTTATCTGGCCATTTAATAATAACTTCGCCAGTGTATTGTTGGTATAGAATAATTACTGGCCAGTGCCATAAATATAAGGAATATGAAATCAATCCTATGAAGACAATTGGACGGAAAGATAGCAGTGTAGAAAAAGGGTGCTTCCCATTTTCATTTGCGATTATTATCATGGCTGTCCCAAAGCATGGCACGAGTGCTGATAACCCTGGAAATGTCGTTTCATGCGAGTAAGTGAACACAGGCAGCGTTATGCCTAATAAGCCAAGGGAGACAAATATCGTTCGCGATACTTGCCCATGTAGTACTGGACGTATATTGGCAGCAAGCATGACACCCACTAATAATTCCCATGCACGTAGGTGTGGGAGGTAGAATGCAGCCGATTGATCTGTTTCAACAATAAAAGAAGCGAGTATGAGAGATGCCAGTAATAGCAGTACGAGTATTTGTTTCGTATACTTTTGAGCGAAGGATATGATAAGTAATACTATAGGGGGAAAAAATATATAAAACTGCTCCTCGACAGCAAGAGACCATGTGTGTAAAAGTGGACTGGTGTCTACTGCTGAATCAAAATAGTTGGTCGTCTCAAAAAAATATATATTAGATAGGGATGTTGCTGCAGCAATCATGCTGTAGGCAAGGTCTAAATAAAGCTTAGGGTAAAGGATGAAGTAAGCTGCGATAAAAATCGAGAGAAACATGAAGAATAGAGCTGGAAATAGGCGGCGAATTCGGCGTCTGTAAAAACGAAGAATTGAAAAATCTCTTTGATATGCTTCCTTTAATATAATCCTTCCTATTAAAAAACCGCTTATCACAAAAAATATATCTACCCCGATATACCCACCCGAGACAGGTCTGAAGCCCAAATGGTAAGCAACAACGGGTAACACTGCTAAGGCGCGTAGGCCGTCTATTTCTGGTCTGTATGTGAGCGCCTTGCTCATTGTTGTATCCTTGGCTTTATTCTGAATAGTACTATGATGTATGTTGTGGGCAAGGCTTTTTAGCTACAACCCTAGTGTTTATTTTAACTCTATTAGGAGCTAACCCGCTATTATACATATGTGGGTGAAACTGAGAGTGATATCTAAGGAATATTTTGTGTGGCTTTGCTTCACTTCACATCTTCAACTGAAAAATAACCAGCTTTAGGAATATTAATCGCGATCAATGGCGTGTTCTCCATAATCGCACTGTCTGGCAGGTTATACTAATCAGTTGGACAGCGTGAAGTGCGTGCTTATGACACTTGTGCTTCTCTGCATGGCCTCATAACGTGTGGGTGTGTGACAGTCAAAATAACACCTCTCGCTTTTCAATAAATAACTTTTTATTATTTAAGATACCTTGAATTGTCCATAATCCAGGCTCGTCAATATTAATTGACGGAGTTATTCTAGCTGAAAACCATACTGAATTGGTTTTTGAATTAAGTGTTTTTCTTTTATCGAAAACCAACTCTCCTTCTCCATCAAGTATTCGAACTCTCATATTGTAATCTTTCCCTGGTTCAATATCAGTCAGTTTAATGTATGAGAAAAAGCTTTTTTGTCTCAAGGTCATATTGATGGATTTTAATCGGTCTGCTGGCTCATCCCTATTCATCGCTGATGTCATTACAAATATGTGGGGGACTTTAGAATTCTGAGAAGGCATTGTGAATTTATCAATATTACTCTTGTCATGACTAATGACATCACCTGGCTTGAGAACCACCACGCCTGCCTCTTTATCAGAAGGTTTTTGGTTTGAAAAATATATTTCTCCCTTTTCATCAACCCACTGATACATTTCTGGATAGGCAACTCCAAGATTCATTAAAAGCAATATGGCTAAAAGTAATCGTGACATAATTAGATTTCCTTCCAATGCGTATAATTTGTCTCACCAAAGAGAAGCAGACATTCTAAGCTCAGTAGACTTTAAATAAAATCTATATGCCCAATAAAAAAATCAATACCAGGGAGAGTCGGTTGATCCATATATCCAAATCTTGCATCAAAACAGGCCACCTGGCAACCTAAACAGACATAATCCTAAAAAGATCAGTTGGACAGCGTGAAGAGTGCGCTTGTGGTGGTGCAGGGCAAGGCGCAACGACGCACAATAGCCCGCTATTCCAAGGAGTTGGAACGCCGCCATGTGCCGCCACAAGCGTGCTATTCACGCTGTAGCGTGATTCACCCAGTAGGTGACCCTAACCATTGAAGCTATTTTCTTTAAAATCAGAAACCTGTTATTAGAAGGGAGCGGTCAACTGATTTTTTAGGATAATGGATCCTCCCGCCTTGCTGGAGAGGTATTAGCATTATGAGGAGCCTCAGGTTCGGTTTGGTGCGGTAAAAGCCATTTCCTGTATTCCCTTGCCCAAGCCGAATTACTATTGCGGGAGAAGGTTGTAGAGGATGCCTACCAAAGATCCACTATTACAGCAAGCCTTTGATGGACATTGGGGAGGGTAGTAATTACTTTAGGGCAGTGAGGATGTCAAGAGTCTCTTCATCAGCATAGTGCAAAATCAATTTGCCTATAATACGACGTAACCGAGCTTCCACGGCTTTTCGTCCCGTTAACCCCAGAGCTGTGGCGCAGCATTTCCAGGGCTGTTTTTGTAAAACTCTTTTGATTAGCAAGATGCCATCGATTTTTTCTACCTGCCTATCGGAGAGTGCCGCAAGGCTTAATCGCTCAATAGGATTGAGTGTAAGATCGTAGCCTCGCAAGGCGAAAGCAAAGGCAATTAAATCGAGCCACTCTTGTCTCTCCAGGGATTCTGTGGAGGGATGGTTAATCTCATCTAGCAGATGAAAAGCCAGCTCCGCAGAGAGATTGTGTAAAGGATCGCTCAGCAGGGCAGGTAGCTGTTTGGCGAATTGCTTTCTGGCCTGCCTGAGCAGCTCTTCTCCAGCTTGGCTCAGTGATCGGAGAAATATCACCGACTGATGGCTGCTGCTAGCGCTGGCGCGCAGTCCTAGTCGCACTGCCAATAGTCTGTTTTGTCGCCAGAATCTGATTAGTTCTGGGGTGGCTCCGAAGCTGACCCCCAGGTAGTCATATCCTTGATTGCTGGCATGGGATTCGATGGCGTGGAGTAGGCGTTGGCCTAAGCCTCTGTTTTGTAGCACTGGGTGGACGGCGATCCTCATGATACGCAACCCCTTAAGAGTCGCTGCGGATTGAAGGCCAAGATGGGCGCTTAGGGACTGGGCTAGCAGATGTCCTCTCGGTCGCCGCCGCCCCGCCCAGATCTGTTTGGCCATCTCGGATGAGAACTCCCCTTCAGACGCCAGTAGTGCCACAGCAAGGATCTTTTCTTCCTGACGCAGTATGACTATTTGTAAATTTGGGCCATCCAGCAGATGGCGTAGATCGAGCGGAGTGGTGCGATAGTGCGCTAACACCAGTAGTCCAAATAACTGATTGAGGTCGCGCTCCTGCTCAAGCAGTTGCTGTTGAGTGGGAAATTCCAGGGATATTTTTTCCGTATTGAGCTTTTTCACCTCCTTATCATTTGCCGGTTCTGCATCTAATGCCAATAGGCTGAAAATCAATTTTTCCAGGGGGTCATCACTTGCCCAGCGAATGGCTTCTTTGAGGATGACTTCGCGCCATTGAGGCATCTGTTCGTTAAGGTGTGTCTTGAAGCGGTGGTTGAAGCCCAGCCCGGTTCCCTCATAGCCATGAACCGTGGTTGAGAAGACGACTCTTGGGTAGTGAGCGAGTAACCTATGCAAAAGTGGAGTAGGAATGGCTGCCGCCTCATCGACCAGTAAGAGATCAGCAGATTGTGGCTCGCCTATTAGCTGGTCAGGCGCAGCATACAGAATGACCGAGCTGCCCTTATCTATCTTCATCTGTTTGCTGTACTCACAAGCCAATCCTTTGGCAGCCTGTTCGAATAGTGGGATCACGGCACTCTGCCTTGGTGCGGTTACCAGTATGCGTTGGCACCCCTCGTGAATCAGTTGGGCTGCTGCTATTCCAAGTGCGGATGATTTGCCTCGGCCACGGTCAGAGATCAATATCAGGGGACGTTTTCGATGTCCCTTTGCGACATGGATAATGGCCTCCACAGCCTTGACTTGATCTTGGGTACGACAGCTTTTATTGGCAGGAACAGGCATCTGGCGGACCACTATTTGAGGTGTGTTCCAGGGGTGGATCTGCTCTGGTGTGCAGCGGATGACTCTGCTATCCAATTTGAGTATGCGGGATATCCTTGCCAGAAAGTGACTGCTCTGCCTACTTTGGGAGTATCCAGCGACTGAGACACGCTCGGCTTGTGGGTCGGCAAATTTGGCCCACTCATCTAGGGGCGGTGAAAGTAATAGCAATAATCCCCCACCTCGAAGGAGGCCACTGAGGGCACCAAAGGCATCCGGATCGAACCCAGAATAGGCGTTGTAAATCAGCATGCCACACTCGCCGCCCAAGTGGGTGAGTGCCTGGGCATTGCTTGATTGATGGATTCCACTAGGAGCTTGATCGCCTATCCAAAGACTATCATGCTCAGCCAGAGCCTCTACCAACATAATGGCTTGTTGAACGCACCATGTCTGCTCGCCGGAGAGACTTAATAGATACCGGTGCCGTCTCTGTCGAGCCAGGGATTGGCATTCAAGTGCTTTGTGAAGAATATTTGGATAAGTGTTAATAAATATTATCTTATAGTGGTTATTTGAACTTAATTATAGGCTCGTTTAGCGTGATTCACCCAAATGGTGTCGGAGCTGAATTGTCTCTTTCAGACGCTTCTATGGCAACATGTTGTTTTTGTCATTAATGGGTAGCACAGATTAATGGGACACCATGAAGTTGCCGAGCGGATACGCGTACAGGGATTGGTGCAGGGAGTTGGGTTTCGGCCCACTGTCTGGCGTCTTGCCAAAGCGTGTGGTCTGCGTGGTTCTGTGTGGAACGATGCGCAAGGGGTAGAGATGCATATCTCTGGTGAACAGGGAGCGATAGACCACTTTTGCCAGCGCCTGTTGAGTGAGCCACCACCGTTGGCAATCATCAAAATCCTGGATCGCCAGCCTGAAACCATACTGCCTGATGAGCGGGAGTTTGTGATCAGCCTTAGCCGTAGCGGAGAGAATGTGACCGGAGTGGTGCCCGATGCGGCCACCTGCGATGCCTGCCGGGATGAGCTTCTAGACCCAGATGACCGGCGCTACCGTTATCCTTTTATCAACTGCACCCACTGTGGACCCAGGTTGACCATTATTGAGGGTATCCCCTATGACCGGGTTAACACTAGCATGCGCCACTTTCCCCTGTGCGATGACTGCCGTAGCGAATATGAAGACCCTACTGACCGGCGCTTTCATGCACAACCCAACGCATGCCCGGTATGTGGACCGAGGGTTTGGTTGACCAATGCCCAAGGAGAGCCATGGCTGCCAAGTATGGAGGGTGAAGATATTTTTCATGAAGCGAGTCGGCGTCTCGCTGAGGGGGCTATTCTAGCGATTAAGGGGGTAGGGGGCTTCCATCTGGCCTGTGATGCCTCCGATGAACAAGCTGTAGCGAAGTTACGGCAACGCAAAGGGCGCTACCACAAACCATTTGCCTTGATGGCTCGTGACTGTGCTGTCATCAGTAAATATGCCTCGATCAGTCAAGCAGAAGCTCGGTTGCTTTCAGGCAGCGCCGCGCCGATTGTGCTGCTGTCACGAATTTCATCAGATGATCAACTTCCCAATAATCTCGCTCCTGGCCAAGTCTCACTCGGTTTCATGCTGCCCTATACACCGCTGCACCATCTGCTTTTGGAGAACTGGGAGAAGCCGTTGGTGATGACCAGTGGGAACCGCGTAGAGGAGCCACAATGTATCGATAATCAGGAGGCAACTGAACGGTTGTCATCGCTGGCGGACCTGTTTTTGCTGCATGATCGACAGATCACTAATCGGGTTGACGATTCTGTGGTGCGTCTCATGCAGGGTGAGTCCAGGGTATTACGTAGGGCGCGAGGCTATGCACCTGCTCCACTCTCAATGCCGGAGGGTTTCGAACAGGCTCCCGATCTGCTTGCGGTTGGAGGTGAGCTGAAAAATACCTTTTGTTTGATGCGTCAGGGGGAGGGTGTACTTTCCCAGCATATTGGGGACCTGGAAAACCTAATTTCCTATCAGGACTACTTGAAAAATCTTGAGCTCTATGCGGGCTTATTTGATCATCACCCCACCTTATTGGTGGCGGATAGCCATCCCAGCTATCGCGCAACCCAGTATGCCAAAGCACTGGCTGCGGAAAAACATCTGCCCCTTCACCTGGTACAGCACCACCATGCCCATATCGCCAGTGTACTGGCTGATAATAACTGGCCCCTGACTGGGGGAAAGGTCTTGGGTATTGCCTTGGATGGGTCAGGTTATGGTGATGATGGCACCATTTGGGGCGGTGAGTTTTTACTCGCAGACTACCTTGAGTATCAGCGCCTCGGTCATCTACGCGCCGTGCCATTACCGGGCGGGACTCAGGCAATCCGACAACCCTGGCGCAATACATTCAGTCAACTCAACTACTACCTGGGTTGGCAGAGCGTGATGCGAGAGTGGGGGGATCTGGAGCCAGTTGACTGGTTGAATCGCCAACCTCTGAAGGTGCTTGGTGGGATGATCGAAGCTGAAGTCAATTCACCGATGAGCAGTTCCTGTGGCAGGCTATTCGACGCGGTGGCGGCTCTGCTGGGTATTTGCCGAGAGGGGATTAGTTACGAAGGGCAGGCAGCGATTGAACTGGAGTCGGCAGCTCTTAATAGCCAATGCTTGGAGAAAGATGCCTATCGATTGCGCATTGTTACAGAGGATACTGTTCAACTGCTGGATGCGGCGACACTCTGGCCAAGTTTGTTAAATGATCTGCGTGATGGGATTGATTACGGAGTGATCGCAGGGCGTTTTCATCTTGGGTTGGGGTTGAGTATTTGTGAGGCTGCGGTTGGGATGGCGCGGGCTGAAAGGGTTGACACCCTGGCGTTGTCTGGTGGGGTTTTTCAAAACAAGACGCTGTTTGAACTGGTCACTTCTCGACTGTCTGGAGAGGGGTTCTGGGTGTTATCTCATCAGCGTGTGCCATCTAATGATGGTGGTTTGGCATTTGGGCAGGCGGCAATAGGGGCAGCCAATGCTATCTATCGTACGTTTGCCTCAGCCTGAAGTCCGACCTACAGTTATAACAAGGAGATCCTATATCTGGATAGCATCTAATGAATAACCATTTTCCAACAAACTATTGGCATAGACTTAGTGACGGGCGAGTTCAATGCGATCTTTGTCCTCGCTATTGCCATATCAAGGAAGGTAAGCAAGGCTTCTGTTATGTGAGGGGGAATCATCACGGCGCACTGGTACTGAATACTTATGGCCGATCAAGCGGTTTTTGCATCGATCCAATCGAGAAGAAGCCGCTCAACCACTTCTTGCCGGGCACTCCTGTCTTCTCCTTTGGCACAGCCGGATGCAATCTGGCCTGCCAATTCTGTCAGAATTGGGATATTAGCAAATCTCGAGAGACCGATACCTTAGCAGAGTCTGCATCGCCTCAGGCGATTGCCAAAACGGCTCAGAAAATGGGATGTCGCAGTGTGGCCTATACCTATAACGATCCGGTGATCTTCCATGAATATGCCATTGATGTCGCCCAGGCTTGCTCTGCTCTTGGTATTAAGTCGGTTGCGGTTACTGCTGGTTATGTCTGTGAACGACCCAGGGAAGAGTTCTATCGCCATATGGATGCCGCAAATATCGATCTTAAATCTTTCAATGAAGGGTTTTATTACAAGTTAACGGGTGCTCACTTGCAACCAGTTTTGGATACCCTGGTCTATTTGAAATCGGAAACTTCGGTTTGGTTTGAGGTCACCACACTTCTGATTCCAGGGGAAAATGATTCTAATCAGGAGATCGATGCCATGACCCAATGGGTTGTAGATAAGCTTGGTCCCGATGTTCCGATGCACTTCACAGCTTTCCACCCAGATTGGAAGATGAGAGATTATCCACCAACCCCCCACGCCAGTTTGAGCCGGGCGCGCAAGATCGCTATTAGTAATGGTGTGCGTTACGCTTATGTTGGAAACGTTCATGACGTTGATGAATCGAGTACCTGGTGCTACCACTGTGGTCATCGACTGATTCAACGGGATTGGTATGAACTGGGTGCCTGGGGCCTTACCCATGATGGAGCATGTGAAAAGTGCGGTACGACACTGCCTGGTCTGTTCGAAGAGCGGCCTGGAGAGTGGGGGAGTCGGCGAGTGGCTGTTCGTAACGTCAGATATTAGCGGTTAACTACGGAGTCTAGGTTTATGAGTACAATTCGAAACCCGGCCGTATCTGGTTCGTTCTACCCAGCGGACCGCCAACGATTATTGACGATGCTAACGGAGTATCTTGACTCAGCATCTTATCATGGTAGTGCGCCGAAAGCCCTGATCGCACCCCACGCCGGTTATATCTACTCAGGGCCTATCGCCGCCAGCGTCTATGCCTGCTTGGAATCAGTGGCTGAACAGATTCAGCGGGTGGTATTATTGGGACCCTCCCACCGGATTCCCTTTTCTGGTTTGGCAGTCAGCAGTGCCGATAATTTTCGTACGCCTTTGGGTGATATTCCCATTGACCAGGAGGTGATTTCAACAATGGGTGATCTGCCTCAGGTGGTGTCTCTCGATCAGGCTCATAAGCAGGAGCACTCACTGGAAGTTCAGCTGCCATTTTTGCAATCTGTTTTGCACGAGTTTCGTCTGGTCCCGCTGGTTGTTGGAGAGGCTAGTGGTCAACAGGTAGCAGAGGTGCTTTCTCGGCTCTGGGGTGGTCCAGAAACTCTGATTGTGATTAGTTCTGACTTAAGTCACTATCACGACTATCAGACAGCACAACGAATGGATCAACATACCAGTGACGCAATTGTCTCTCTCAATGCTGAATCACTCAATTACGAAGATGCCTGTGGCCGAATTCCGATACAGGGCTTGCTGCTGCAAGCAAAAAAACTTGGTTTGCATGGCAAACTGATTGATTTGAGAAATTCGGGAGATACCGCCGGGGATAAGTCGCGGGTGGTGGGCTACGGTGCCTATGCTTATTTTTCTGATTGAATCTATTTTTGGTCTGATTAGTCTATGACAGGGCGTTACTCTCGAGATCCCTGCGTAGCTCATATGGCCGAGTGGATTGCACAGCAAGGAAGAGATCTGATACCAGACAGAGAGCAGGCAGAAACCTTTCTTAATTGTCTCGAACCTGAGGCCAAACTTTTTTCATTTCGTACCTTTTCAGATAGCTGCTATACCCTGTCATCCAGGGGGGATCCACTGGAATTGGCGTTACATGGTTCACTCGATGATTGTTGGGATCGGCTTGTGCAGCTCAATCGACAAGGTGCAGTCATTACCGTTACGATTAATGCCACGAATGGCCAAGGCCGCACGATTGCAGACATCAACCGAGTGAGGGCACTCTTCATTGACGATGACTTGGGGGGCGATCCTGCTCGCATTATGATAAAACCGCATATCTGGGTGGAGACATCTCAAAACCACTACCACTACTACTGGTTGGTAGAGGCATTTCCGCTCAATGAGTTTGCCGAGTATCAAAAGCGCTTGGCCAAACGCTATGCTGGAGATTTGCGAGTTCTGGCACTTAATCAGTCGATGCAACTTCCCGGTTTTTGGCGCAGGAAGCAGGTCACCCAACCCCGTCTGCCCAGATTACGCCAGGCCGCAAATCATCCTTCACTGACACTTCAGGAGGTCGCTGGTCTATTCTGCTAATAAAGATCAGTTGGAATGCGAATGGTGTAATCTATTTATTCATTGGGTGGTCCGAGTTTAGCCGCATGTTAGGCGAAAATGCCCCTAGTGTGGTGCTTCATACAAATTGACGATGATAGCGAGACGCTAAGCGGTTAGCCGCTAGGCGCGTGCCGCCGGGAATGGCTTCTCCCTTTCCAAGGCGCGCAACAACGGGGATGACCGCTTAGCGTCTCGCCCGAAGGGAAGCCTGCTCAGGCCA
>JARRQF010000005.1:0-29302 GCA_037382065.1 Candidatus Thiodiazotropha sp.
TGATAGAAGCCTGCTCAGGCCAGGAGACAAGGCGCAATGCGCAGGGAATGGCTCGCCCTTTTCAAGCATGGCAACGCAGTATCCTGGCCTGAGCAGGCTTCCCTTCGGGCGAGACGCTATCATCGTCAATTTGTATGAAGCACCACACTAGATTATGAGTTGGCAACCAATGCCACCACCCCCCAGGAGACTTAAGCATGAATGACTTTTCTGAAAAGCGTAGTTTCTACCGTATGGCCGTAAACGGACCGGTTAAATTTCGTATCAATGGTGATAGTCAAGTCTCCAAAGGTAGCGTAATGAACCTAAGTAGTACCGGGTTACTTATTGCCTTCGAAAAGGCGATTCCAATCGATGCCAGGATGTTTGTCGAAATTACCCCTACCCAGTCGATAACACCCCCATTGGCTGCAGAGGTCAGTGTGCTACGTAGCGACCAGGATAAGCAGAAAGGTTTTCTCATCGCCTGCCGTATTGAAAAGATCTTATCAGAGGATGAGACCGGACCAGATTACCCTTAAGTATAGCGCTCCTTGAAAAGAAGCTAAGCCACTCCCCACAAGGGAAGCTTTGCTACACGCCAGAGTCCATTTTTACAACGCATGGGCATCCCTACAAACTTGCCAAACTTTGGCGGGATAGGATAGCCATCTCAACTTTTCTGTGCAGCTTAAAAAGAGTGTGCAAGGTATAGTGTCAATTCTAATAAATTTTATGGCAAGCTTTGCATACCTTCCCTGCCACCTTCAATGCCTCACCCAATGTTTTTTAGGTTACAATATATCACTTACTCTTCTCTTATCTTATCCGGAATCATCTGCCCCGTCTCATGAACAAGCAGCCAAATACGCGGATTCGCGAAATCCCTTATAACTACACCTCCTTTTCTGACAGGGAGATCGTTATCCGATTTCTTGGCAAACCCATGTGGACACTCATCGAGGAGTTGCGCAGCACACGACGTACCGGACGCTCGGCACGTATGCTGTTTGAGGTTCTCGGCGATATGTGGGTCATCAGTCGCAACCCCTATCTGCAGGACGATCTACTCGATAATGAGCCGCGAAGACAAGCTCTGATCAATGCTCTGAATCACCGTTTGGATCAGTTTGAAGCGCGCACCAATAACAACCAGCAGGCGTTGCAGTTGCTTACTGCCTCACGTACTGCGGTTGACAGATTTGCCAAGCGCTTTAAGGAGCTCCTAGAACTACGCCGCTCTACCCTGCGTCATCTGACAGGTCTGACCCGATCAGATAACATCGATTTCAGCGGACTAGCACGAGTCTCCCATGCGACCGATGCCACTGACTGGCGTGTTGAGATCCCTTTTGTGGTCATTACCCCAGACACCGAAGCAGAAATAGCACCGATCGTGAAGGCATGTATCGATACTGGCCTGACGCTGATACCGCGTGGTGGTGGCACTGGCTATACCGGTAGCGCAGTACCACTTGATCCCCACAGTGCCGTCATCAATACCGAAAAGCTCGACACTATCGGTGAGATTGAATACCGCAACTTGCCCGGTGTTGCAGAAAAGGTCCCAACTATTCGTACGGGAGCTGGTGTAGTCACCCGGCGTGTCTCAGAACAGGCAGATACTGCGGGACTCGCTTTCGCAGTCGACCCCACATCCCAGGATGCCTCAACCATTGGCGGCAACATCGCCATGAATGCCGGGGGTAAAAAGGCTGTCCTTTGGGGAACAACGCTGGATAACCTGGCCAGCTGGCGCATGGTCACCCCCAATGGAGAGTGGCTGGAGATCGAACGCCTGAACCATAATCTCGGAAAAATCCATGACCAACATGAGGTGCAATTCCGCCTCATCCGTTATGCCAGCGACAGTAGCAAGCCTCTTGGTGAGGCACAAATCCTGACCATGCCTGGACAAGCCTTTCGCAAAGCTGGGCTAGGCAAGGATGTCACTGACAAATTTCTATCGGGCCTGCCCGGCGTCCAGAAAGAGGGTTGCGACGGTCTGATCACTTCGGCCTGTTTCATCCTGCACCGCATGCCACAGCAGGTTCGCACTCTCTGCCTGGAGTTCTTCGGTGCGGATATCGGCAAGGCGGTCCCCGCTATTATTGAGCTCAAGAACTATCTCGACCAACATAAAGAGGTACTTTTGGCCGGTCTGGAGCACCTGGATGAGCGCTACCTCAAGGCGGTTAAATACTCTACCAAGGCACCTCGTCATGAGCGGCCAAAAATGGTACTGCTCGCCGATCTTGCTAGCGACAACATCAATCATCTCGACACGGCGGCCGCTGAGGTGGTACGCATGACTAAGGCCCGTGAAGGAGAGGCATTTATCGCCAGCAGCCCCGAAGCGCGGCGTAATTTCTGGCTTGACCGATCACGCACCGCCGCTATCTCAGCCCACACCAACGCCTTCAAAATCAATGAGGATGTGGTCATTCCGCTAGATAAACTAGCCGAATACAGCCGTGAAATTGAACGCATCAATATTGAGGAGTCGATTAAAAATAAAATCGAGATAGCTGATGAAGTCACAGCCTATCTAGTTGGTGACCACTCACTTCGTAACCTGAATGATGACATTGAAGCGAGCGACGAAAATCGTTCCATCCTGCAAGCTAAACTCGATCTGGCCCAGCAGGCGGTCAGCAAAGCGCGGCAACGCTGGAGTGAATTACTCAGCCAGCTTGAAGCTCCAGCCGAAACGCATCTTGCGCTTTTAAACCAACCCACTCAGGAGGTGATCCAAACAGGAGACCGCCTGCTTGATCTATTATTGCGCAGGGATTTGGTCGTCTCCTATCGCCAAGAGATCGCGAGTCGACTGGATGAGATATTTTCTGGCCAGGAGGTAAAAAGGCTACGCCATACGATGCGTGAGATTCACGCCCGCTTACGCGACACCCGTCTGTTTGTTGCTTTACACATGCATGCCGGTGATGGCAATGTGCACACCAACATTCCAGTCCATTCCGATAACTACGCAATGCTGCATCAGGCGGATCGAATCGTCGACCGAATCATGGCCCTGGCCCTAAGTCTTGATGGTGCGATCTCCGGTGAACATGGCATTGGACTGACAAAACTGCAATATTTGAACAAGAAAAAGCTTGAGGCATTTGCCGAATACAAGCAACAGGTCGATCCTCAAGGGCGTTTCAATCGCGGCAAGTTAATTGTTGGTGCGGACCTGGAGATGGCCTATACCCCATCGCTACGTCTGCTGGAACAGGAAGCCATTATCCTTGAAGAGAGCGAGCTTGGCACCCTGAACGATGAAATCAAACACTGCTTACGTTGCGGAAAGTGCAAGCCAGTATGCATGACGCACATACCCAGAGCCAACCTACTCTACTCTCCACGTAACAAGATCCTTGCAACCGGTCTGATCATTGAGGCCTTTCTCTATGAAGAGCAGACCCGTCGCGGGGTATCGCTGCAACACTTTACCGAAATGAATGATGTTGCCGACCACTGCACGGTCTGCCACAAATGCGAAAATCCCTGCCCAGTTAATATCGACTTTGGCGATGTCACCACACTCATGCGAAAAATCCTCGTAGACCGGGGCAAAAAAAGGCCCAGTCTCGGTGCCAAGGCAGCGATGGCCTTTCTCAATTTCAACCATCCAACCGCCGTTCGCTGGATGCGCCGTGGTATGGCAGAGTGGGGGTTCAAGGGGCTCAACCTCGGCCACGCCCTCGCCAAAAAGGTGGGGTTACTGACCCCCCTGAATCAACCACCAGGAGCCACCACGGGCAACCCAAAACCTCAAAAACTATTGGTTGAGATGTTACAAAAACCGATCCGTGTCGAAGCACCCAAACAGACACTTCGAGATGCCTTAAAACTCGATAATACCGGCTCAGTACCTATCCTGCGAAACCCAGAGAAGACCACGGATGAGAGCGATGCCGTGTTCTATTTCCCTGGCTGTGGATCAGAACGCCTCTACAGTGAAATCGGCATGGCCACCCTGGCGATGCTCAATGAGCTAGGTGCCGAAACTATTCTCCCCCCTGGCTATCTCTGCTGTGGTTATCCGCAAACCGCTACCGGCCTGCATGCCCGGGGACGTCAGATCACCACTGAGAACCGGGTGCTATTCCACCGCATAGCCAATACCCTCAACTACATGGATATCAAGACTGTGCTGGTCTCCTGTGGCACCTGTATGGACCAGTTACTGCAATACCAGTTTGAAAAGATCTTTCCTGGCTGCCGACTTCTCGATATCCATGAGTACATGATGGAAAAAGGTGTTGCTCTGGATGGTACTCAGAGCACAGAGTATCTCTATCACGACCCATGCCATTCACCGATGAAGCAGTACTCCCCTCTGCAAGTGGCCTCCTCATTAAGCGGCAAACAAGTCATCCTCAGTGACCGCTGCTGCGGTGAAGCTGGTACTCTGGGCACCAGCCGTCCCGATATTGCCAACCAGCTGCGCTACCGGAAATCAGAAGAGCTAAATAAAGGTATTCAAGCACTTACCTCCAAGCAGGGTCATCGGCCCGAGATTAAGCTGCTGACTAGTTGCCCTGCCTGTCAGCAGGGACTTAGCCGTTACACTGACCAGACGGGCCTGAAGCCGCAATACTTAGTACTCGAAGTTGTGCAGCAGCAACAGGGAGAGGATTGGCAACAACGATTTATCGAACAGGTATTAAAAGATGGTATTGAGATGGTCTTGGTATAATGTTTGCCAAACTATTTGAAGATGAATTAACCGAGTTAAGCCCTAATGCCAGACAATTTTACCAAAGCCTGCGTCAAGCACGACAAAGCCCTACGCAACCGTGTACGCCTTCTCATCACACTACTTGGAGAGGTTCTACATGAGCAGGTTGGAAAGGATACTTTCACTGTAGTAGAACGCTTGCGCAAAGGTTATCTCAAACTACATAAAAAACACGACCCAGCACTCGCTGATCGACTATCCCGCCTGATTCAATCCCTACAGCCAGAAACCCTAAGCGCTGTGGTACGTGCATTCAGTATCTATTTTATCTTGGTGAATATCGCTGAAGAGGCCTTTCAACATCGTCAACGGCGGCGTATTGCCGGTAAGGGCAGCGAACTCTGGGAAGGCTCTTTTGACCACACCCTCCGTCAGTTTCGTGCTCAGGGCATTAAGCCTCAACAGCTACAGAATACTCTTGATGATGCCGCGTATATTCCAGTTTTCACAGCTCATCCCACCGAATCGAAACGGCTGGTGATCATGAACCTATTGCGACGCATCTTTCTTACCAGTGAAATGCTGGATGCGCCGAAGCGTAGTCTGGATCAACGTAAACATACTATTAACTCGCTGAAAACCCAGATCCAAACGCTATGGAAAACCGAGGAGGTACGGGCAGTACGTCCCGTAGTACGCAATGAAATACGCCTTGGCCTGCACTATTTTGAAAACAGCATTTTTCAAGCGCTACCGCAGATTTTTCGCCGATTACAGGCAGGTATCGAACGAGTCTACCGCGATCATGATGAGTACTACGGCATACAGCTTCCACCCTTTATTCGCTTTGGCTCCTGGATCGGCGGCGACCGTGACGGCAATCCCTTTGTCACACCGAAGGTCACCCGTCTGGCCCTGTCACTGCATCAACAGACCATTTTGGGAGAATATATCAGGCGGGTTGATGAGCTAATTTCCGAATTAACTTTCTCGATACGTTTCTGTACGCCCAACTGGCCATTCACAGAAAGCTTAAAAGCCGATAATGAGCAATTCAAATCATTTTTTAGCGACAACCCCAGACGCTTTGAGGACGAACCATACCGACGTAAACTCTATATCATCCGTGAACGTCTCCTACGGACCATCCCCTCTAAGGATTCGGGTCTACCTAATGAAAAGCTGGCCTATACCAGTGAAAAGTGCTTTCAACGAGATTTGAAATTGATTTCAAATTCACTTCTGAGTCACGGTGATGGTGAGGCTGCAGAGGGCAGGCTGCAAGATTTAATCCATCTTGCCGAAACCTTCGGCTTCTATCTCGCCCATCTCGACATTCGTCAAGAGTCGACCCAGCATACCAATACTGTCTCGGAAATCCTCAGCAAAAGTGGTGATTCAAAGAATTACCAGAAACTTGACTCCAAACAGCGACTGGCACTGCTTGAAAAACTCATTACCCACGGCCTTTCAACCCCACTGGCACGAGATGAACTTTCGCAGCAGAGTCGCGATATTCTTGAGGTATTTGATCTGATCGCTAAGAGCAAAAAACAGATCAGCCCTCACGCCATTGGTCAATATGTTATCTCAATGACCCATCAATCGAGCGACATCATGGAAGTGGCATTTCTTGGCAGCCTCACAGGTCTTGTCGGGAAAATTCACGGTCAATGGTTCTGCCAGCTTGAGATCTCCCCACTATTCGAAACCATTGATGATCTAAAGCGCAGTGAAGCGATTCTCCAAGAGCTGTTTTCAAACCCCTGCTATCGACAACTGATTGCTAGCAATAACCATCGTCAGGAAGTGATGCTTGGCTATTCCGATTCCGCTAAGGATGGAGGCATCATGGCCTCTGCCTGGAATCTCTATCAAACACAAAAGCGCATTATCAAGCTCACCAACCAACAGGGCATTCACTGCAGATTATTTCATGGACGAGGTGGCACGATTGGACGGGGTGGTGGACCTACTCATCAATCCATTTTGGCGCAGCCAGCAAACACGGTAAACGGTGAGATCAAATTCACCGAACAGGGTGAAGTGCTCTCCTACAAATATGGAAATAGTGAGACAACGATCTATGAATTGACTATGGGCATCACCGGCCTGTTCAAAGCCAGTCAAAAACCGGTCACTCACATCAAACAAGAGAAGGAGCCGTACGAAGAGATCATGGATGAGATCGCCCAGTTGAGTGAACAGCATTTCCGCCAGTTAACTGAGCAAACACCTGGCTTTCTCGACTATTTCTACGAAGCTACCCCGGTTAATGAGATCGCCATGATGAATATTGGGTCGCGTCCCTCGCATCGCAAAAAGGGCAATCGTTCCAAGTCCTCCGTCCGTGCAATTGCCTGGGTCTTTGGCTGGGGACAGGCACGCCAGAATCTACCCGGATGGTATGGCATCGGCACAGCCTTAGAAAGTTGGCGAAAAGATAAACCAGGCAGACTCAAACAGCTCCGCACCATGTATCGTGACTGGCCATTTTTTCACGCTCTGTTGAGCAACACCCAAATGGCGCTCACCAAAGCGGACATGAACATCGCAGGGGAATACGCGAAACTCTGCCTCAACAAACAGAGCCGAGAGCTGATCTACAATGAGATAAAGGCGGAATACCACCGCACCTGTCACCAGACATTGCAAATCGCGCAAATCGACGAACTACTCGACGAAACTCCCGTCCTACAGCAGTCAATCCGCAGACGAAACTCCTATTTGAACCCGCTAAACCACATTCAGCTTAGCTTAATCAAACGCTACCGCCACAATGGACTCAGCGAAGAAGAGCAAGAGTTGTGGCTAACCCCCTTATTGCGTTCTATTAATGCCATCTCAGCAGGACTGCGTAATACTGGTTAGCTTTGCGCTGGTAGCGGAATAGCCCGCTATTCCAAGGAGTTGCAACGCCGCCATGTGCTGCCACAAGCGTGCTATTCACGTTGTAGCGTGATTCACCCAGTAGGTGACCATAACCATCGAAGCTATTTTCTTCAAAATCAGATACCTGTTATTAGAATGGAGCGGTCAATTGATTTTTTTAGGTTCAAAGGCATCGCGCCTTGTTTTTGACCACAACTCGTAACCTGCAGTATGCGCCTATTATGTAGGATGTGGTGAGGCACGAACCGCATCATTGAGATGTTCGTGAGCCACCCCACTATTGATGCGGTTCGCACCGCTCACCGCATCCTACGCAATCACGAATTTTATCGCGTATTCAAAAGAGTTACCTACTATTTCACTACGAAGCACACGAAGGGTTACATCCTTCGTGTGCTTCGTAGTGTCTCTTTCTGTTTTGTGAACTTGAACATGCATTTTTTTATAGCACCGCCGACACAGGGTATAGGTGCTTCTGTCACCAAGGACAATTAACCGAATTCTTCTCTTCGGTTAGCACATATGATTTGATTGTTGTTCGGGTGAAACCATGCACTTAGTGAAAACACCAATACTACTTGGCCTGCTATTGCTCTTGACTATTTTTCTCACTGCCTGTGGTGGGGGGTCCAGTGGCGATGACAACACTACGACCAATACAAATGGCGATGAAACTACTCAGGACGATTCCCAGCAAAATAGTGGTGGCACCCCGACAGACCCACCGGATGATAATACACCCGATGCTCCCATCCCTATAGACGATGCCCCCACCCCTGTAGACAACAACACTCAACCACCCACTGATAATAATTCACCTAATGAGAGTGCTGATAGTGTGAATGGCACCCCTGCGACCCCTCCCGAATCAACCAATCAACCACCTCTGGTGAAGATCAGCGCGGTTCAGGGGGCCACTTCAGGCCAGACGGTAACCCTAGATGGCAGCGCTTCCAGCGATCCTGATGGAGATACGCTCACCTTTATCTGGACACAGACCCAAGGGGAGGAGCTTAGCCTGCTTGATGTGTCAAATCCAACGCTTAGCTTCATCGCACCTAATGTAACTCAATCCACCAGTATTAGTTTTCAGTTATCCGTAAATGATGGTCGATCAACAGCGTCAGCGAGTGTGAACATCCTGGTAACACCACCCGCAGACACAACAGCACCCACCGTGATATCAAGGTCACCGCAAGCCAATGCCACTGGTGTCTTAACCACAACCACGGTAAGTGTCACTTTTGATGAAGCATTACAGGAAGATCTGATTGATAATCAAAGTCTGCTGGTCTCTCTGCAGAGCAGTCCGCTGGCTGGTACAGTTAGCTACGACAACACGACCAACACCCTCACCACAACCCTTGATAGCACCCTTCTGGCTAATACCACTTATACCGTGACCCTTGCAAACGACCTGCAGGACCCAGCAGGTAACCCGCTAGTTAGCATAAGTTGGGATTTCACCACAGGCTCCGCCTATAACCTGGGAGAGACCACGCAAGTAACTATCGATCAGTGCATGAATATCAGTGATAAACAGATGTTGACGCTGGTTAATAATGCTCGTGCGATAACTCGTATTTGTGGTACTACCGAATATGCCGCTGTACCCGCCCTAGCCTGGCACTGTACCTTGGAATCCGCCGCACAGGCTCATTCTCTCTCCATGGCCGATAATGACTTCTTCAGCCACACTGGACTGGACGGCTCCAGTCCCGGCGACCGAATCACTGCTCTAGGATACAGTTGGCGCGCTTATGCTGAAAACATTGCAGCAGGTTACTCTGATCAGGATGCGGCAATGGCCGCTTGGTTAGCGAGCCCGGGCCACTGTGCCAATATTATGAATGGTCAAGTCACTGAGATGGGAGCAGGAGTAGCAGTAAATGATGCATCCCAATATCGAATCTACTGGACCCAGGATTTTGGCGATCGTTAACCATTTAGGAGAGTTCACTCTCAGTCGATCGATTTAACCAGCGCTTTGAGAGCCTTAAATCTAGCCTGTGCCACCTGCCAGGCGTCACCCTCGCCAGCCTGATTAAAAAACACCTCTCCCTGTTGACACAACTCGGTTAGCTGTTGCGGATCAAATATAATAACTGCCGCTTCAAATTCGGCTTGCTTCGCACTCAACAGGACAGGCAATAACTCATCCTTAAGTATCAGTGACTGCGGATCGAGCAGGTCAGCGACTAATGGCGTTTCAAGCAGTTCGAAATGGATTCTTCGCGCCTCTTCCTCCTGCTTAAGCTCCTGGTGAGCCAGAGTATCATTGCCAGCACCTTTCCATACCGCCTGCATGATCACCTCAACCAGCTTTTTAATCGCTTGCTTATTTGGTGTTTGGTCATCAGCCAGGCGACATGAAGTTTCATACGCCTTATCAAGCCGTTCCTTCAATTCCAAAATAATATCACTTTGCTCATGTGGCCCAAGAGCAACAGCCTCTCCCACCAGTTTGCGCAATTCTTCAATATAGGCAACCAACTCCTCATGATCGAGGCGTTGTGCATCTGTAAGCTGCTCTTGCGTCAGCTGGCGCTTCTCCTCGGGAAATAGCAGATTATTAAATTTGCGCAGCAAATGGCGCTCATGCCTACCGGGAAGTTCACTAAACAGGAGATTCATGATTCTTTTTAACCCTTTTAAAGATGTGATATTTGTACCATGAAATAGAGGTTGAGGGGCATATCCCATTTGAATGATTTAACCTAAAAAGATCAGTTGGGCAGCGTGAAGGGTGCGCTTGTTGTGGTGCAGGGCAAGGGTCGCTCCCGTACATCTACGTGCCAGCAACACTTGTACATCCTTGCACAGTGCGCAATAGTCAGCTATTTCAAGGAGTTGCAATACCGCCATGTGCCGACACAAGCGTGCCATTCACACGGTAGCATGATTTACCCAATAGGTAACCATGATCAGTGAAAAGCTCTGGGGAAATCACTTCTGGTCACCCAGTTATTGTGTCGTGTCAGTGGGGGCGCAAGCTTGGAAACCGTAAAGCCTATATCGAGAAACAACGAAAACCGCCCACGCAGCGCCAGATAAACCACTCGAAACAGTTAACAGGTAAAAAAAGAAGCCCGCTTGACCCGCACCTAAAGAAACGGGATTACGCGAGCATCTTGTTCAATGCGAACGTTCAGCGTTTTCTTTCGCTCACGTTCCATCATTACCTGTATCAGTTTATGTTTGATTTTCCACGCGGTGTTGTAGTTCACCCCAATTTCGCGGGAGAGTTGCAGTGCCGAGGTGCTTTTCTTATGCTGAGTTAACAGATAGATGGCAAGAAACCAGTTTTTCAACGGCAGCTTGGTGCCGTGAAAGATAGTTCCGGCAGTCAGGGATGTTTGATGGTGACACTTATGGCACTGGTATACCGGACGTTGTTTGAGCTGAGAGCCTGTGGTATTGCCGCATTCTGGGCAAACATACCCTGTCGGCCAGCGCAATGCGAACAAGGTCTGCCAGCACTGCTCTTCTGTAGCGTATTTTTCAAGAAACTCGTGCAACTCGAAATCTTTTTGAAATTGAATGATGTTTTTCGTCATGATGGAAACCTTCGCTTAATCAGTTGCTTCCATTATGCGGATGCCACAGGCTCAATAGCTGAGCCTCATGGGTAATTATGAAAATAGTCGCTGATCGGAACCTGCTTTCTTTCAAAACCTTTTCCAGATTAATAACCATATAAAAAATATGGAATAGCGAACCTCTCTATTGATAAAATATCTAAGGTAGTAAGGGTCCAGGATAAGATCTTTAATAAGATAGCTACTACTGAAAAACCTGATCACTCATTGACTTAAATCAGTTCAATTAAGTGGTAGTAGAATTACTCTGATACATGCAACGATATTGCAAGTCGCTCGTGACAAATTGAATTTCATTCTGTCACAACGATTGAGATTGACTAGTAGTTCACATCAACATTAGAGGATAACGCCATGTTAGGTAGTGACAAAGCAATAATAGGCGCAATAGCCATCCTTCTTCTGGGTATAGTTATCTCAGTGATAATTGGCTAACTACAGAGAGGGCAGTGCCTAAAAAGCGGGCGCTGCCCTTGTTTAAACCAATAGGCCACTCTTTTTGAATACGCTATAAAATTCGTGATTGCGTAGGATGCGGCGCATCAATAGTGGGGTGGCTCACGAACATCAATGAAACCAGCCCTTAACACCCCGCATCAGTCTCAGCATCAAATCCTGGATTAATGGCTTCGTAGAGTGAAGAGTAATCTTCGTCACCGTATCCGGCCTCTTGCCCTCTGTTAAGCACGTTTAAAGTCGCTGCTGCTATCTCTGCGTTCATACCCACCGATTCAGCAACCTGTTTGAACAGCCCCATATCTTTGATCAGGTGCTTCAAAGGAAAATTGGCATGACTGTAATCATGCTCCAGGTATTTCTGTAATTTTTTATCAAAAGTCGGAGCATACAGAGCACTTTCCCGCAGAAGTTTCATGAATTGCTCCACGTTAACACCCTCGGCTCGCACCAGTCCCAGACTTTGAGCAAATCCTGTTGTTAAAGATGCGATAAGTTGATTCATCGCTAGCTTCATCGCTGCCGCTTGGCCAACAGTTCCGACATGATCAACCTCCTTACCTAAACCACGCAATAGTAGCAGGCAGTGGTGATAAACTGTCTCAGGACCGGCAGCCATAACAATCAGTTCTCCTGCCCTAGCCTCTGGAATGCTGCCAAGTACTGGGGCTTCCAGATAATCGCCACCAGCCTCCACTACCCTTATTGATAACTCACGGCTCTCATCTGGTAAAATCGTGCCCATTTGCAGCACAATCTTTCCTTTTAGCTGAGTCTCGACCTGGGAAGTAAGTAGCACCTCACGAATCGCCGAGGCATCACTTAGGGTCAACAGCACTAAATCATTATCTGCTACCGCCCGAGCCAGATTGGATTCAACTTTGATACCCTCAGCAGCAGCTATTTTTAAACGCTCTTCCGAGCGATTCCAGGCTATCACTTCATGGCCACACTGAATCAAACGATGGGCTATCGGTAGCCCCATTAAGCCAAGTCCCAAAAGAGTTACTTTCATAAAGATCTGTCCTACTGATGATATGGACGACTCAATTCATGTACTGCTTCAATAAAAACACCCGCATGCTCGGGATCTATCTCTGGGTGAATGCCATGTCCCAGGTTGAAGATATGACCACTTCCCTTACCATAACTCTCCAGAACCTGCGCTACCTCTTCCTGAATGTGATGAGGTGAGGCGTAGAGCGTACAAGGATCCAGATTTCCCTGTAAGGCGACCCGATCACCAACTCGGCGTCTCGCGTCGGCAAGACTCAGGGTCCAGTCGATACCCAGAGCATCGCAACCACTCTCTGCCATTTTCTCAAGCCACAAAGCTCCTCCTTTAGTAAAGAGTATAGTCGGTACCTTTCTACCATCCGCCTCGCGGGTCAGGCCATTCAGGATTTTCTGCATATAATCGAGCGAGAATCTCTGATAGTGCTGGGGGGTAAGAACACCACCCCAGGTATCGAAAATCATTACCGCTTGGGCGCCCGCATCGATCTGTGCGTTTAAATACGCAGTCACTGCGACCGTCACCTTATCCAGCAGTTGATGCATCAGATCTGGGCGATCAAACATCATCCCCTTCACTTTTGAGAAATTCTTCGTTCCTCCGCCTTCTACCATGTAGGTCGCCAGTGTCCACGGGCTGCCGCTGAAACCGATCAGTGGCACTCGACCATTAAGTTCCCGGCGAATGGTTCTCACGGCATCCATCACATAGCCCAGATCTGCTTCCATATCAGGCAGTCCGAGGGATTGAACTGCAGCCTCATCGACCACTGGCCGTTCAAAATGGGGACCTTCTCCTTCAGCAAAATAGAGCCCCAGTCCCATGGCATCGGGCACAGTGAGGATATCCGAGAACAATATCGCAGCATCCAATGGGTAGCGTTCTAGTGGTTGCAGGGTCACTTCGCAAGCCAGTTCAGGATTACGACATAGATCCATAAAACTCCCCGCCTTTGACCGGGTTGCCCTATATTCCGGTAGATAACGTCCAGCTTGGCGCATCATCCAAACTGGTGTTACATCAACCGGTTCGCGTGCCAGAGCTCGTAAAAATCTGTCATTTTTTAAACTGGTCACTGAAGAATATCCTTTTGAAACAATTTTTTGGTATAAAGAACAATAGATTATACACGCAAAAATGCTTTGCTTCCTTTTTCACACTTATGCGTTCTTGAAAAACTATGACACCCGTTAAACAGATCATTCTTGCCAAGAAAGATGCTCTGGCTAGCACTATAGCCACTCCTCTTTCAAAACTTGCGGAAAAATGTGTGCCTATTTGGCAAGAACCAGACACATTAGATCAAATTTTTCTCAAGCATATCTCTGAGATTGTTAACTGTGAATTTCTCTATGCCTGGGATATAGAGGGTAAGGAGATCTCATCTCTGGTGATGCTAACAGGTGTGGATAGCAGCTGGCGGGGCAGGGATCTGTCGAATCGTCCCTATTTAAAGAATAACCTCCCATTCAAGGGTATCATGCTCTCTTCTGTCTACCACAGCCAATTCTCCCAGCGTGAATGTGTCACGGCATTGCAGGCTGTACGCCGAGATGAGGAGCTGATGGGGTTCTTAGCTGCCGATTTCTCTCTCGATAAGCTGATTACTGATAAAAACTCACGAGACGAGAAACCTCATTGGCAACAGTTTAAGGGTGACCCAGCTGTTCGTGGCCAGTTATTCATGCAGCAGAGAAGCCAAAGTAGACTGGATGAAAACATCGATTCTGTACATGAAACCGTATTTGATCTGATGACAGCTCACGGTATCTTCCATTGTAAGATTCACTACTCAAGTGGGCGTTGCTCTTTTTGGGAGATGAAAGACCCATATAGTTACCAGATTCATGGGGTTGAAGAGATTGTTGATCCAGATATCGTGCTAGCCTATCCGCTGCATCCCTATCCTGAGCGGGCTAAGGTGACACCAAAGCAATTGCGAGAGGTATTAGAGGGGTTCAAAGGGTTACGTTTTGCTGATGAAACAGTCTACCTGCGCAGCGCTTCGATTAATGTTATGAATGGTATGCTGGGTTTGACCTTCTCTTGTGATGGATCTCACTATATGCCAGCAGAGGAGTTTATTAGTAAAAATATGAGTTTTTGGATTAGCTAGTAACGGGCGTTTACTAGCCGTAATTTCATTGAATCTAAGATCAGGGCAACTGATAGTTTGCCTGGCTCACAAGATCAATACCACACTCCAAATTCTCAACCCAGTTTATAAATTCAGCTACTACCTTTTTTCCAATAAAGGGACGTCCATGCTGCGGAACAATCATATCGATATCGAGTTGACGGACCATATTTGCCCAGTATCGGCAAACCTTATTAGAGTTCATATAACGACGATGAAAACCCTCCATGTAGGGCATAATATCGGCTATTTTTTTCACTGGCATGTTAAGATCTCCTGGTGGCAGGTTAGCACCAAGATCGCCGGAGAATAGAATACGGCTTAGGGGATCATAGAATTGAAAATTACCTTCAGCATGCAGAAAATGCGCAGGCAAAGCCATCAGACGGATGTTACCAAGTCGTAGATTAGTACCCTCATCAGGGATAGCAACGACACGATCTATTAGACGTCCAGGACGGGTAAAATGAGGAATGAATCGTTCCCAAAGCGCTGGCACGACTACCTTACAGTCTGTTCCAACCAACCACTTATTAACTGAGGCCACGATATCTGGGTCTTGATGCGAAGCAACTACATAATCCAGCTTTTTTACGTTCATGTAATCACTGATAGCCATAAACAGGCGGGAATAGGTCAATTCGCCACCTGGATCAATTAAGGCGGCATGCTGATGATCATAGATCAGGAACTGATTGGCTTGAACCGCTTCGCCTGAAACGAGATCCCTGAATGCCACACAGATGTGACTACCATTGTTAAATAACTCTACTGACATAGTATTTAGTTTATCTTCATTCCAATACTGAACTGGCTCGAAGAACCCCCTCATCCATGGTTAATGCTATTGGCATTATCGACCAATTCCGTAAAACCTTGAGCAAGAGTCAGTATATTATAAATAGCTAAACAAATACTAAATATCTTTGGTGTAAATCACTTGACAGAACTATCCCAATCTTTTTAGTCGATATTATCCATAGACATAGGCACTTAGTCGATGTAATCATTCAACCCAGTTTACCAAACTATGCGAAAAGCCCTCTTCAGAATAGGGATAAATAGCGAGGATATTGTGGATTGTTAACATAAAATCTAATCAATCTTGTGGATATGTTCGATATAGCGGGGACGATCGTCCATCTCTAATCTGACGCCTTCTGCCCAGGCCCGTAATGGTTGCCGATCAATGAATTTAAGATCACATCGAGCACGCCCTTTGCTCTCAAGTGGCATAGGAATCATATCTCGATAGGTATAGACATTCTCTCCAACATCCCCACCATTACAGACGCAAGGAGTATCGGGAATCTCCGACTCAAGTTCTGCATTTTCGAAAATTAAAGCTCCTGATTGCCACCAGCGAGTACGATCTTGCGAACCTGTCATCGTCTTAATAATAATCACCCGTGAAAAACGAATAATCAGATTACCAGCTTCTAGGTGAATTGATTCAACTTCACTGCCTGGTAGATCTATTGTGCTGGAATCCATATTCACCTACTTTTTGAACCTAAAAAATTTATGGGTCGGTCAATTCTAATTGAGGCTACTGATTAGTAGCATTGATGTATATGTTTAACTGCGGATTTTAGTTGAATCATCCATTCCTAGCTCTTTGATTTTGCGAGTTAAAGTATTTCGCCCCCAACCCAATAGGCGCGCTGCATCTTGTCGCTTACCTGCGGTATGTTCCAGAGCCGTTTCTATCATAACAGCTTCAAAATCTGGTTCCGCTTCGTTAAGAATACCTTCACATCCATCTTGCAATCGTTTTTTCACCCAACTTCTTAGTAATTGCCTCCAGTCATCCTGGCTTGCAATCATCGACTCTGTCTCTTTCAACTCCGTCGGTAAGTCATCTATATGAATCTCATGTCCCGATGCCATCACTGTCAGCCATCGTGCTGTATTCTCCAGCTGACGTACATTTCCCGGCCATTCCAGTTGAGTGAGATAACGCTCTGCTTCTGGTAGCAGTACCTTGGAGTCGACTGCCAACTCTTCTGCTGCGCTTTTTAGAAAATGTTTAAGAAGTAGTGGTATATCTTCTTGTCGTTGTCTTAACGCAGGCAGATGGATACGGATAACATTTAGACGATGAAATAGGTCTTCACGGAAGATTCCCTGCTTCACCAGTCCTTCCAAGTGCTGATGTGTTGCAGCAATAATTCTCACATTGACTTTTACCGGCTCATGGCCACCCACTCGATAAAACTCGCCATCCGCCAAGACGCGTAATAGTCGGGTCTGCAACTCAAGAGGCATGTCGCCAATTTCATCCAGAAAAAGTGTGCCTGTATCCGCTTGTTCGAAACGCCCAACACGTCGGGTTTGAGCTCCAGTAAATGCGCCACGTTCATGACCAAATAGCTCTGATTCCATCAAATCTTTAGGAATCGCTGCCATATTCAAGGCAATGAAGGGCCCTCCAGACCGGCTGCTATGACGATGCAGTGCTTGTGCCACCAATTCTTTGCCAGTACCTGACTCACCATTAATCAATACAGTGATATTTGATCGTGCTAGGCGACCAATCGCACGAAACACCTCCTGCATAGCCGGCGCTTCACCAATGATCTCTTTGGTACTCTCTTGAACATCAATCTTTGGTTTATCATCCACCGTTATCTGTTGCCGACAGGCACGGCGTATCTGTTGTACCGCATCATCCACATCAAAGGGTTTTGGCAAATATTCAAATGCCCCACCATGATAGGCTGAGACTGCACTCTCCAGATCGGAGTGAGCCGTCATGATGATGACTGGCAGAGAAGGGTAGCGGGCATGCAACAATTCAAGCAGTTCCAAACCATCCATTCCCGGCATACGAATATCCGACACAATCACATCTGGCTGCCCCTTGTTCAGGGAGTTGAGAACACTATCTGCACTTTTGAAACTGGTAACCTCCATATCCGCTTTTTCTAAGGTCTTTTCCAAGACCCAACGAATTGAGCGATCATCATCAATCACCCAAACCCGGCATGCTCTATCCATCTGCCTGCTCCAAAGGAAGTAATACTCTAAATACGGTTTTTCCAGGCTTACTGGTAAATTCAATTAAACCCTGATGCCTGTTAATCAAAGTCTGAGAAATCGACAAGCCAAGTCCCATACCATCGCTACCTGAGACCAGCGGGAAAAAAACTCGTTCCTGTAATTCAGGGGGAATACCTGGACCGTTATCTGCGATTTCGATCGATACCACCAAGCGGTGGCGTATATTGCCAAGGGTAAACTGACGTAGCACTCTGCTGGTGATACTTATCACGCCGGTCGGTCCAGCTGCTCTGACACCATTGCGAATAATATTAAGAAAGGCTTGGATCAATTGATCTAAATCGCCTGTAAGATTAGGTATACTTGGATCATAATTCTTGCTAATCACAAGATTGGCTCCGGCTTCTGCCTTAGCTAAAGCACATACCCGCTCCAGTACATGGTGAATATTAACCGGTTTCAACTCTGGAATACGGTTAGGCCCCAGCATGGTATTTACCAGATTCTGCAATCGATCCGCTTCTTCTATAATAATCTGGGTGTATTCAGTAAGAGATTCATCAGGCAACTCTCTCTCCAAGAGTTGCGCAGCACCGCGCAATCCACCCAAAGGATTCTTAATTTCGTGAGCCAATCCTCTCACAAGCGCACGACTTGCCTGATTGCGAGATAATATCTGCTCCTCTCGGTTGATACGAAGTTGCCGATCTACCTGCTGTATCTCAACCAAAAATTCATTCACATAATGCTCTTTGCGTAGAGGAATCACGGTGCAGTCCACTGTAATCTCCCGACCATCCAGTAGTTTTAATTGGTGTTCTCTCTCAGTGAAAGGTTGTCCAGTTTCAAGTGAACGATTCAGGCTTGTCTGTACAATGCCACCTGAACAATCGATCAGGTCAATTGCAGATCTCCCCACAGTTTTGCGTGCACTTACGCCATACATCATTTCAGCTGAGGAGTTGATGTAGAGTAGATTGAAATCAACATCAAAGAGCAGAATAGCGGTACTCAAATTATCGAGGACTCGCCGCTCCATACTGACAATTGACTGTTGAAGTGAATTCATAGGAAATTACCAGCAATAAGTGTACCAATAACCATATCTTTCCAATAAGATTCAAGATACGAAATGGGGAGGAGTACTAATGCAAGTTATGAATATTTTGCACGACAACATGCCATAGGCAATTGTTAGTCAGTGACTATGATTTACAAATGGTGCTTATTCAACCAATGCTTGGCGTAGGTGAAAACTTATGTTACCACTCTCTTTTACTGTATTCCCTTTTGCGTCAATCACTTTGGCATTGAGGGTATGAGTACCGCGACTAAGTTTTTCTAAAACCATCTGGGTTGTCGTTATGTCAGAACTAAGCTTGGTGCCATCCACATAGAGATGAATGACATGGCCACTCGCCAGTGGAGGGGAGAGAGAGATGCCAACAGAGACGGTTCCCCCATCAGTACGAATGGTTTCTTTATCCCCAGGCTGCACGATACTGAAGTCAGTATATTCACCATTTGCTGCTGCCTGAGCCTCACTATCGAGTTTATCCAGGTCTAAGGAAATGCTCTTCTTCTTATCTATAACTTGGATACGCTCTGCACCTGGCTGATAATTCTCAGAATAGACCACCTCTCCCTCTTCAGTAGTCCATTTATAGACATCTCTGGCAAGGAGTGGCTGTGATAATAGTAGAGCAAGAAATATGATTCCAATACGCATTACATTAGCATAAACCAGGTAGGGCCGAATAAACAAGCAAAGTAGCTATAAAAACCCCCTTCCTAATGAGGAGGGGGTTAATCTACACATCAATTTAGGGGTAAGCCTTCAAAGACTGTAGTACATATCGAACTCCACTGGATGGGTGGTCATACGCATGGTAGTTACCTCCTCCATTTTGAGTGCAATATAACCATCAATGAGATCATCTGTAAAAACACCACCAGCAGTAAGGAACTCACGATCAGCATCCAGTGCATCCAGTGCCATATCCAGGCTATGACAAACGGTTGGAATGCTCGCTGCTTCCTCAGCTGGAAGGTCATATAGATCCTTATCCATGGCATCGCCTGGATGAATCTTATTCTGAATGCCGTCCAGACCAGCCATCATCATAGCGGTGAATGCCAAATAGGGATTTGCTGTTGGATCAGGGAAACGCACCTCAATGCGGCGACCTTTTGGGCTAGCAACCCATGGAATACGAATCGAAGCTGAGCGGTTACGGGCAGAGTACGCCAGCATAACTGGAGCTTCGAAACCAGGAACCAAACGCTTGTATGAGTTGGTTGATGCATTGGTAAACGCATTCAAAGCACGAGCATGCTTAATGATGCCACCAATATAGTAGAGCGCGGTTTCAGAAAGCCCACCATACTGATCGCCAGCAAAAATATTTTCGCCATCCTTACCTAATGACTGATGCACATGCATACCAGAACCATTGTCACCAACGATTGGCTTGGGCATAAAAGTGGCGGTTTTACCGTAGGCATGAGCAACATTCCAAGTGCAGTATTTTTGGATCTGGACCCAATCAGCACGCTCTACCAAAGTACTGAATCGTGTGCCGATTTCGCACTGTCCAGCCGTTGCTACTTCGTGATGATGAACTTCGACAGGCACACCCATCTCTTCCATCGCGAGACACATGGCACCGCGCAGGTCGTGCAGAGAATCTACAGGAGGAACAGGGAAGTAACCACCTTTCACACCGGGACGGTGACCAATATTACCATCTTCGTAGACGCGCTCAGAGTTCCATTCAGCTTCGTCGGAGTCGATCGAAACCATTGATCCACTCATGGTAACGCTCCAACGAACGTCATCAAGTACAAAAAATTCAGGCTCAGGTCCGAAAAATGCCGTATCGGCGATGCCAGTGGATTTCAAATAGGCCTCAGCGCGCTTGGCGACAGAGCGGGGATCACGTTCGTAACCCTGCATCGTAGCTGGTTCCAGAATATCGCAACGCACATTCATGGTGTTTTCGTCAGCGAAGGGATCCATTACAGAGGTAGCATCTTCGGGCATTAAAATCATGTCAGATTCATTAATGCCTTTCCAGCCTGCGATGGATGAACCATCGAACATCTTGCCATCAGTGAACATCTCTTCATTGATTTCGCTGGCTGGCAAGGTAACATGCTGCTCCTTACCACGAGTATCAGTAAAACGCAGATCAACGAACTTCACGTCATTGTCTTTGATCATCTTCAGGGCTTTAGAGGCCATCTTATTCTCCAGAGTTTTGGGTTATTCAATGCTGACAACAAATTCAGCCACTCAATAGCTTTGCGCTAAGTAACTATACCAGATGCTTTGGATAACGCAGAAAAGCATGATTCATGCCATGCATTGTCAAGCATCTAACCAAATCAGTCACAGACTACCAACAGGTTATTTCATAACAGTGAAATATACAGAATATTAGAGGGTTAACTATTTCCTTCTGTTATTTCGACTACTTATGCCAAGACGCGATTTAAACAAGTCTGACATTCACAAAAAGTGAATAATAAAGACTATGCGCCATAATAGTGCAAAAACCTAAATACACGCACACTATTGGTGCTACCCAAACCAGATCTGAACTGTTCGAAATATTTTAGAGTCCTTGATGGCTCTCTGGTAACAGGTGCTAAGACGCTCCGCCTCCTGATTTGAAACAAAACAGTGAGATGGCAGGTAGATATCAATATCAATGCGCCCCGACAGATAGTGTAATACGATTCTCTTGCGCTCATTGAAGCAAGCCATTTGAGCCCAATACGAAATGAGTTGGCCTATCGCTTCGGTGCGCAGAGGCAGATGCGCACAGGAGGGTCCTGCTTCATCATCTTCTGGATCGATGTGCACTGTGACATCTTCCAAAACAGCCACTCTATCGATTAAACCATACTGTACAACTTCCGCTATTCTGTGCCCCTCCGAAACACTCAACCAAGGATCAACCTGCACATGAACATCAGCCAGAGCATGGCCACCCAGTTTTCGGGTGCGCAACATGTGTACACTCTTCACACCGGAGACACTACCAATAAATCGCCGGATTTCAGTGAGAGAAGCCTGTTCAAGACCCGCGTCAGCTAGTTCCTGACCTGCCTGCCAACCAAGACTCCAACCGATCTTAATAATCATATATCCCACCAACACTGCTGCAATCGCATCTAGGTAGGGAAGTCCCAGCATAGTGCCACCAATGCCGACCATGACCACAATCGAAGAGACAGAATCACTGCGATGGTGCCAAGCATTAGCACGTAACAGATCTGAATTAATCAACTTAGCAAGATATCGAGTGTAGTAGAAGAGTGCTTCATTGGCCAGAATGGAAAAAGCGGCTACATAGAGAGTGACCATCGAAGGTTGAAATAACGCTTCTGGATAGAAGAGTCTCTCCACTGCATCCCAGATTATGCTGCCACCAACCATCAGCAGAAAGCCACCCAGAACCAGTGTACCAATAGTTTCGAAACGACCGTGACCATAGGGATGATCCTCATCCGGCGCTTCACTGGCTTGGCGTGCCGCAAATAGCACCAATAGGTCCGTAAGCAGATCAGATAGCGAGTGGATGCCATCTGCAATCAAGGACTGAGAGTGGCCCAACCAACCAAATAGAATTTTTAAAACAGCCAGTATGCCGTTGGTAGCGCCTCCTACAAGTGCCGCTCTACGGCTCATCTGATAACGATGATTCCGATTCATCTGTTTTCTCCAGCTGCTACTTCCACTACAACAATATACTCTCCATTAACTTTGCGCGTCTCAACTACCTTATGGCCATTGATGCGTGACCAGGCCGGAATATCATTCATTGCGCCAGGATCGGTACAAACAGCCTCAACTTGACTACCACGAGATAGAGATTCAACCGCCTTTTGCACTTTGATAACCGGCATCGGACAGAGTAAACGTCGACAGTCGATCAGATGTCGCGTCAAATCAGCCACCCTTTTGGAATCTCATGAGGTTTCATTGGAATAACCGTGATCGAACGAGTCTCACCATCTATATCTGTGAATGCCAACTCGACCAGGTCAGCATCGCGGCCTTGGCTATAACGTGCCACCAATCTAGCGATTAGTTCAATATCCCTTTCCTCAATTTCACCATCGATAAGCGCCAGAGGACCACCATGACTGACTGTTTTGATATGTGGGTAGAGTTTGCGGTATCCGTGCAGAAAATTGGCTTCTCCCTCTTCCCGAGCAATGATTACCTTGAAACGATTGGATGGGCGCATGTGCCGACCAACCTTGAGTAGCATAATGTCATCCATCTCATATTCCCGGCTACCCCGAGCTTGCCATAAGTCCTTCAGTTTGATTGCATATTTCTCATCAGTAAGGAAACAGCAGCCACCTGCAGGCTGGGCGTAATTTTCAAAACCAAAGCGAGCTGCCAACGCCATCTGGGGTTTTCGGCTTCGGCCTGAAAATCCGAATAAGCCTTCACGATCCACCCAACCTTCTCTCTCTGCCAGGGTCTCGGGGAGATTCTTGGCACACAAAGGACGCAGTAACAGATCCTGAGCGCCAGATTCATCCGAAATAATTGGCATTGTATCTTTTCGCTGTGACATGGGACGCTGTCCAATCACCTCTCCAGTGATAATGAAGTCAAAACCCTTTTTCTGAATCCACTCATGGGCCTTGCGTACCATAAAGACTTTACAGTCAAGGCAGGGATTTATATTAGCACCATAACCATGTTTAGGGTTGATCAGGACCTGCTTATACTCTTCAACAATATCTTCAATATGCAGCTTGATCCCAAGTTGCTCAGCAACCCATAAGGCATTGTTTCGCTTATCTTTATTTTGATCGCGCTTGCGTATGGCATGGGTATGCCCCTCAACACAGAAACCGGTAAAGAAGTTAATCCCCTCAACATGAATGCCCTGTTCCTGAATGACTTTGGCTGCCAAGAGTGAATCGAGTCCACCCGAGATCAGTGCAACAGCCTTACGTTGTTCGTTCATGAGATATCTATAACCTGGAATCCATAAAAGCGAAATTATACCCTGAAACTGATCTATCTTGTCGGCAACTGCCCCGGTGAATTTATTGAATAGGTCTGACGGTGACTACTCCCCGCCCGGCGCAACAAGTTGCTTTGGGCGAGGCTTCTTGCTTCAACGTCCGTAACAATCAACTAATTCTGTATATAATGCTACAGTGGCGTTTTGATGCCTTGCCGTGAGTCAATGCACGGCGGTTGAAAGCGCAATTGGCTCTGTTCTAATAATAAACTCAACTTCTATTTATCAGGCTTGGATCTTCCAACCAAGCAGGTTAGCCATTAACAACCTTCATCGTTATACTTATGGGTTTTTCATCCACATCTACGGGGTCTTGATGTGAACCAAGCTTCAGAACTAAAACAACGTGACGTCAGGACCTTTCAGGATCTGATCTTCGCCCTGCAGGAATATTGGGCTAATCAGGGATGTATCATTTTGCAACCCTATGACATGGAGGTGGGCGCAGGTACCTTTCATACCGCTACTTTTCTGCGTTCGATCGGCCCCGAGCCTTGGAATGCTGCCTATGTTCAACCCTCGCGACGTCCCACAGACGGTCGCTATGGTGATAATCCAAACCGCCTACAACACTACTATCAATGCCAGGTAGTCCTGAAACCTTCGCCAAAGAATATTCAGCAACTCTATCTGGGGTCACTGCAGATGCTAGGTCTCGATCTCAACGTGCACGATATACGCTTCGTTGAGGATAACTGGGAGTCTCCCACATTGGGTGCTTGGGGTTTGGGTTGGGAGGTTTGGTTGAATGGTATGGAAGTCACTCAGTTCACCTATTTTCAACAAGTTGGCGGACTCGACTGCCGACCGGTCACTGGAGAAATAACTTACGGACTAGAACGTATTGCTATGTACCTTCAGGGGGCTGAGAGTATCTATGACCTGATCTGGACCGAAGGACCGCAAGGCATCGTGACTTACGGTGACGTGTTTCATCAAAATGAGGTTGAGCAATCCGCATACAATTTCGAACATGCCGATGTTAACTATCTGTTTGGATACTTTGATCAATGCGAAAAGGAGTCCCGCAAGTTAATTGAGTTGAGTCTTCCTCTTCCAGCTTATGAACAAGTACTCAAAGCATCTCATGCGTTTAACTTGCTCGATGCACGTCACGCGATATCGGTTACCGAACGCCAACGCTATATCTTACGTGTACGTGCTCTATCTCGCGATGTCGCTCAAGCCTACTACGATGCTCGAGAGCGACTCGGTTTTCCCATGTTAAAGTCAATCAGGGAGGCCGCTCATGGTTAATAAAGCAGACCTATTATTCGAACTAGGCACAGAGGAGTTACCACCCAAGGCCTTGAAACGACTCTCAGAATCGCTCACTGAGACATTCGTTAGCGGACTGGCGCAAGCAAACCTTGAACACACAAAGGTCGAAAGCTTCGCGACACCTCGCAGACTTGCCATACTCATCACCGACTGTGACACCAGGCAACCAGATCGTGAAATTGAGCGTCGTGGCCCGGCAATTCAAGCCGCTTTCGATGACGCAGGCAATCCTACCAAAGCAGCAGAAGGTTTTGCCCGCTCATGCAAAACAACGGTCGATCAGTTACATCGGCTAAAGAGTGATAAAGGTGAGTGGCTCTCCTACCAAATACATGAATCAGGAAAACCTGCATCAGAGCTACTGCCAGATATTGCCACTCAAGCACTGAATAAGCTGCCAATACCAAAACGTATGCGCTGGGGAGATTCTGAAGCACAGTTTGTGAGGCCGGTACACTGGTTAGTCTTTCTATTGGGCGATAGTGTCGTACCTTGCACACTACTTGATGCCAAGGCAGATCGTTTAACTTATGGACATCGTTTTCACCATCCATTAGCGATCACCATCAATAATCCTCGGGACTACGCCTCTGTTTTACAAGATCAGGGCTTTGTAATCGCCAATTTCAGTGAGCGCCGAGAAAAAATAGTCGCATCGATAGAGAGCAGTGCTACAGCCATTGGTGGCATAGCCAATCTTGATCCTGAGTTATTGGACGAAGTCACTGCCCTCAATGAATGGCCCATACCCATATCAGCTAGTTTTGAAGAGCGGTTTTTGGAGGTTCCTCACGAGGCGCTGGTTGCCACTATGAAAGGAAACCAGAAATATTTTCCACTCTTCTCAGCAGATGGAAAATTGATGAACCATTTCATTACTATTGCCAATATAGATAGTCCAAAGCCTGAGCTAATTCGCGAAGGAAATGAGCGTGTTATCCGGCCTAGATTGGCTGATGCGATGTTTTTTTGGGAGCAAGATGGTAAGAGACGTCTTAGTGACCATCTCGAATCCTTAAAGCATGTTGTCTTTCAGAATAAATTAGGCAGCATGCATGATAAGTGCCAACGCGTCGCAGAACTTGCCGAAGCAATTGCAGTGGAAATCGACGCAGACCCGGATCTGGCGCATCGCGCAGGATTACTTAGCCGTTGTGACCTAATGACAAACATGGTTTATGAATTCCCCGAAATGCAGGGAATAATGGGTCGCTATCAGGCAACCCGTGATGGAGAAAGCAGCGAGCTTGCTCAGGCTTTAGATGAGTTCTATATGCCTCGTTTTTCTGGAGACAAACTCCCACAAACGCCAACGGGTATAGCCATTTCACTGGCTGAAAAACTCGACACACTGATCGGTATCTTTGGTATTGGGCAGCGTCCTACCGGGGATAAAGACCCCTTTGCTCTCAGGCGAGCCGCACTCGGTGCACTTCGCATCATACGTGAGCACTCACTTCAACTTTATCTTCCAGGATTACTGGAATCAATTGCAGAGAGCATGGCGGATCGACTCACAGAAACCAAGGTTGCAGAAGAGGTTTATCAATTCATGCTTGAGCGTCTCAAAGGCATCTATACCGATCTGGGAGTAAGTGTTGATCTATTCCATTCGGTAGTTGAAGTTAAACCTCATAATCTCGCTGATTTTGATCAGCGCATCTGGGCCATGCAGGCATTTCAAAAACTACCAGAAGCAGAAAGTCTTTCAGAGGCCAACAAGCGTATTCGTAACATCCTTAAGAAGAGTGACCAAACCATGTTCACACACCCTGATCCAGCACTCTTTCATGATCACGCTGAAAAAGCTTTGGCCAGCAAACTGGAAGAACTTACTCCAATTGCAGAACCGCTGTTTGACTCTGGTGACTATTCTGAAGGCTTGCAGGTACTCGCTGCTCTTAAGGAACCTGTGGATAATTTTTTTGATCAGGTGATGGTTATGGCTGATGATGAAAAACTCAGAAACAATCGACTTGCACTCCTCTCACAACTTGAAAACCTATTCCTCAGTGTGGCAGATATATCTTGTTTGCAAATTCAGGAAAATCAGTCATGAATGAGGACTCCTATCAACAGATGCTTGCTGCCGTGCAATCATTTCATAACAAGCACTGTTTTCGTGAAAACGGAGGTGAAGAGATGACCTACCGTGTTGCATTAATGGCTGAAGAGTTAGGAGAGATATCCTCATGCGTCACTAAAGGTAAATCTAAGGAATCGCTTGCGGAGGAGGTTGCAGATCTAATGATCCTAATTATGGGTACAGCCATTGCACAGGATTTTGATCTTAACCGAGCTTTTTGGGATAAGATGGAAAAACTTGATAAGCGCGACTCACGCATGATTGATGGTAGGATTCGAGTCTCAGAATTCAGAGACATGGACTGATAGTAAGCATTCACTTACATGAAACTTATCATTCTAGACAGAGATGGCGTGATTAATAGAGACTCCGATAACTACATTAAACACCCAGACGAATGGCATCCTATCGAAGGTAGCTTAGAAGCTATTGCCAAACTCAATCGGGCAGGATATCGGGTTTTTATTGCAACCAATCAATCTGGAATAGCCCGTGGTCTTTTTAACATCAATACCCTGAATGCTATTCACAGAAAGATGACCGATGCTGTTCAACAGGTTGGCGGTCATATTGAAGGCATACTTTTCTGCCCTCATGGGCCTGATGATGGTTGCCATTGCCGTAAACCCAATCCAGGTCTCTATGAAGAGATCAGCCGTCGCAGTCAGACACTTCTTGACAATATACCTGTCGTTGGAGACTCACTAAGAGATTTACAAGCTGCTCTTGCCGTTAAAGCTCAACCTATCCTGGTTCACAGCGGTAAAGGTCAAAAGACTTTGAGTAATCTTAGTGGTGCTTTAACAGATGTTCCAAATTTTAAAGATCTATTCACCTTTGCTGAACAACTTATTAAAGCTAGCAACTCATGAATCTAATCCGTTCACTACTCTTTTTTACCTTCATGATTATCACTACTGTTGTGATTGCTGGTATTGGAAGTCTAATAGGTTGGGCTATACCTCATCGTCATATCCACATTATCGATAACAGTTGGAGCCGAGTTAATCTCTGGGGGTTAAAGGTAATTTGTGGACTGAGCTATCGCCTTCAGGGTATTGAGAACATTCCGAAGCAAAGTTGCATCGTATTTGCCAAACATCAGTCAGCTTGGGAGACCATAGCACTTATTCACATAATATCTGGTCCCAAATCCTGGGTAATGAAACGCGAGTTGCTTCTGGTGCCATTTTTTGGCTGGGTCTTACGCTATTTCAAACCCATTGCTATCAATCGCAAATCAGGCCGCAAAGCCGTGGATCAAATAGTTGAACAAGGCATTGAAAGGCTTAAAGAAGGCAGCAATGTCTTCATCTTCCCAGAAGGTACCCGCGTGGCTCCAGGTACACGTAGACGCTATGGAATAGGTGGTGCAATACTCGCTGAGAAGTCAGGCTTTCCAGTATTGCCAGTAGCGCATAATGCTGGAGTATTCTGGCGTAGACGAGATATACGAAAATATCCAGGTGTCATAGATGTTTGCATCGGGCCACTGATACCCAGTGAGGGACGCTCTGCTTCTGAGATCAATAAACAGGCTGAAGATTGGATCGAGACAACAGTCGAAAAGCTACCATCCCTACGCTCTTAAGATTTCTTGATTCCCCCCTCAGCAAGCTTGAGCTACTTCGTTCCCAGATTCTGCGTGGCAATGCCTACATCTGGATGGGAGTAAATACCATGTTTATCGCTCATGATTGCGAGGTTAACTTAAAAAGATCAGTTGGATGGCGTGAAGAGTGCGCTCGTTGGTGGTGCAGGGCAAGAGTCGCTCCTGCATATCCATGCACGGCGCGGAATAGCCCGCTATTCCAAGAAGTTGCAACGCCGCCATGGCTGCCACAGGCGTGCCATTCACGCTGTAGCGTGATTCACCCAATAGGTGACTATGATCATCGAAGCTATTTCCTCTAAAATCAGGAGCCTGCTATTAGAATGGAGCGGTCAACTGTTTTTTTAGGATTAATTGCACTATTCCTTAAAAAACTCAGATTATATATGAGTCTACCTGGTAGGATGCAATTTTGACCACAACTTTTTTAGCGTTTAAAAAGATCAGTTGGACAGCGTGAAGAGTGCGCTCGTTGGTGGTGCAGGGCAAGGGTCGTTCC
>JARRQF010000006.1:0-26975 GCA_037382065.1 Candidatus Thiodiazotropha sp.
GTCACGATAAAATTTGTGATTGCGTAGGATGTGGTGAGCGGTGCGAACCGCATCAATAGTGGGGTGGCTCACGAACATCCATGATGCGGTTCGTACCTCACCACATCCTACATTTCATCCCTTAATAGTGGGACAGAACCACATCCTATGACTTTTGCGACACCCTCCCTTGCGGGAGAGGGCCAGGGTGATGGGAATATAAAATAGCGTAAGCGCAGCTTACACCACTATCATGAAATGTGTCATGCGAATGCCTGCCGCTTTCTGAGATTGAGTGGGTATCTCGACGAGTCCCATAAGATCAACGTAGTGCAATTACCCTGGCTATTTAGGTTAAACCTAAAAAATCAGTTGACCGCTCCATTCTAATAACAGGTATCTGATTTTAAAAAAATAGCTTCGATGGTTATGGTCACCTATTGGGTGAATCGGGCTACAGAGCGAATGGCACGCTTGTCGCGAGCACATGGATGTGCAGGAGCGACCCTTGCTCTGCACCACCACAAGCGCACCCTTCACGCTGTCCAACTGATCTTTTTAGGTTAAAAAGCAAGGTGATACCATGTGCGACTACTCTCCCGCTAAGAACCTGCTGGCGAAGGTCATCTCAAAAACTATGATGCAATCGAGAATGCGGATGGGTCAACGCCCACGCTGATCAGTTTTGATTTGCACAAAAAGAAATTATCTCGGTAAAAGTGCGTATTTATTTCGTTTACGGAGGTACTCAGTTGTGTCATATGGAGACTATGCGCTGTTCTTGGGAAGTCTCATAATAAATGTGCTGCCCTGCTTGGGTTCAGACTCCACCAGTAATTCACCACCATGCTCCTCGGTAAGGATGCCATAAGCGATGGCCAATCCCTGCCCCGAACCACGCCCTACATCTTTTGTGGTAAAGAACGGTTCAAAAATTCGCTTTATCAGAGAAGGTTCAATGCCACACCCCGAATCTTTTACAAGCACCTCGATCCAGTTACCCTTTTGGCGGGTCAAAATTCTGATTCGGCCCAGCTCACTTTCGGATTGCCGCGAATCGATAATCGCATCTACTGCGTTTGTAATAAGATTGAGCAACACCTGTCCAAGATCGCTCCATACCCCCTTCACCACCAGTGGGGGAGTTTCGAATTTCATTTCCACATCAGCGATGCCACGCCAAACATTGCGGGATACTTCGACTGTTGTGCGAATAAGACTATCCAGCTCCACGGGAGCCAGTGTCGTATCGCCGGAATGTGCAAAGTTTTTCATAGCCAGCACAATCTCTGCGACCCTTCTGGTGCCATCTGCCGCCTGTTCCAGGGCAAGTGGCACCTCTTGTTTCAGATATTCAAAATCCAACTCTTCGAACAGTGACGCAAACTGTTCATTTAAATCCGAGAGTTTTGATTCATCTATCTCTGTCGAGTTCAGCTTTTCCTTACACTGTCTCATGCTTGAGAGTAACTCATCCAATGACTCATGTACGAATGCAATGTTATTTCCAACAAACTGAATAGGTGTATTGATCTCGTGTGCAATACCCGACGCCAATTGACCGATGGATGCCATCTTTTCCTGCTGAAGCATGTGGGTGTGTGTACGTTGCAGCTCCTCATAAGCAGCCTGTAAATCCCGTGTGCGCTCGATAAGTTCCCGCTTCTGCTGAGACAATTGATCATTGAGTTTCCCCAGCTCAATGCTTCTATCTCTGACTTCCTGAGTTAGCGACACACGATCGGTTACATTCCGGCACACCTCGACTCCTGCACTGATTTTTCCCTCTTCGTCAAATAGTGGGAAGCAGGAATTTTCCCAATGCAACACACCTGCTTCCTCTGTAACTCCTGTACGATGGACCATGGTGGGGCTGCCTGTTTCAAACGCTTTTAGTAAACCACAGCCTTCGCAGACTTGCTTCCGTCCCTCGTAGGAGGTAAAGCATTTGTGCCCGAGTTTATTACCAAAGGCTTGTTTCATGGCGGCATTTTGATAGATGATATTAAAATCTTTATCCTGAATGGTAATGCCATCAGGAATGTTCTCTAAAACTTGTACATGTAATGAGTTATATTCTGTCATTCTATTATGTGCCCATAGTGATTTGGCGACTACACGGTAAGATAGTAACCAATCAGCCGATTTGCGACAGGATCTTTTGAGTATAGAATATTACGGCTGTCTTGCTTAGTCCGAATGGCACTTACTTAAGCGTATTTTGGTGGGCAAAACTCCTGTCCTACACCCTGAGTCGAGCCGTAGGTCGAGTTAGCGTAGCGTAACCCAATTTACGACTCAGACTTTTGGACTCCTTCAGGGAGAAAAGGGGGGCATCCTCTCTGATTGGACGGCGTTGAATAAGTGGTGATCCACTGATGCCACTCAAAATTAGATGGATATTTCTGATGCGAAATTTTCACACTAGCTTAAATCTACTTTGTTACATCCAACATTAATAGTATATACATGGCTATTTATTGATGCCTCAAGCAACATCAATAACAGGGATCAATGTTGCGTTTTGGCGCCGTAGGAATCGCCCTTCTTTAGGGCGGCGAGGATGTTAAAAAAGACCCTGCACACCAGGGAGTCTGCCGCCAGCCAACCTGGGCCACGGGCCAGGATCAGGAGCAGCATCGCTGTCCACAACAGATGGTCGGGCCAGCTTGCAGGATAGACGAAGAACTGGATGACCAAAGTCATTCCCAAAAGGCCCAGAGCCGACAGACGTGAGGCCAAACCGATGACCAATAATGCCCCCAGAATGTGTTCGGCAGTGGTCGCCATATAGGCCGCTACTTCGGGCGGAAGTAGGGGAACTTTATATTCTTCTCGAAACAGGTAGATTGTGGCGTCGGTGAGATTGAAGTCACTGTCCACCTTGGTCTGTCCTGAGCGTACAAAAAAGGCGCCCAGGCCGATGCGTGCCATCATGACGATCAGTTGCTCTGGGATGCTTTTCAGTTTTGCGGTAACTTGGGTGTAGATGCTTGTTAATGCAGGCATGGTGAGATTCCTTTAACGTATCTTATCAAACATGTTGGTGGCGATTAGCTCAGCAAACAGGACCGGTAGGTGAGCGGCATCTTCGGTGGTTTCAAGCACGCCAAAGGCTTCACCGATGGTGGCGCCGCTTATTAGACAGCTGGCGAGTATGTCGGCGTTGGTAGATAGCAGATGCAACTCGACCTCGGCGTGGGGACGTACGATCAATACGGCTTCACTGCCGTCATCCAAGTTGACTCCGGCATCTGGGTCAGCGCCGTCTTGGTGCATGTCCCAAATTTGTTTGATGGGATAGGCGCTGGTGACCAAACGTGTGGTGGGATGCGGATGAAGCTGGTGGCCTTCAAGTTCTTCCGGCGAAATAGCCGCTAATATTTCGACCGAAAGCGGTGCGGCTTCCTCGGCGAAAAAGGCTGAATTCCATTGCCATTCCAATTGTGCCACATCGGCAATGTAAGCAATTTCGCTTAGGGCGGGCAGGCTTCGCAAAAGTTCCGAAAATCCTGCGCCGTATTCAAATAGGCAGGGCGTAGCTGGTGGATGGGCACGGATGAATTGGCGTGCGACTTGGGTAAAGAAGTCTTCGCCCACAAGTTCGTGCACGATGCGGTACGTCGTAACCAGTGCTTCGGTCAGCAAGATCGTCGTGTTATTGCAGTGAACCTGCAGGCGTTGTTCGGGGGCAAAACCATCGGGGATAATGACATCCGATAATATGCTTGTATCGCCGCCTAGCGACACGTCGCAAAAAGCACTTTGCAGCTCAGCCAACGAAAGCATGGGTGTCCTCCTTCACCAGGTGGTGGGCTAAAATGGCGTCGGCTTTGTGCGCTTCTCCAACCAAGACATCAAGTCCAGGAATATTGCTATCCCATTCGATTAAGGTGGGCTTCACGCCAAGCTTGCTAATGGTATAGCTGTAAAGATCCCACACCTGATCGCACACGGATGAACCGTGGTCGTCGATGCGGATGGTGTGTCCGTCGATCTCCGTTTTGGCATGTCCGGCCATATGGTATTCCAGAACTTTCTTACCTGGAATTTGATCAATGTAGGTGTGCGGATCGAAGCCGTGGTTTTGCGAACTGACATAGACGTTATTGACGTCCAGTAAAACATTGCAGTCGGTGCGTTTGACTACTTCCAATAAAAACTCCGTTTCCGGAATGACGGAATGTTCATAGCGCAGATACGTAGATGGGTTTTCGATCAAGACGGAACGCTTTAAAGCGTCCTGCATCTCAATTACGTGAGCGCAAAAAATATCTAAACTCTCTTCGGTGTAGGGCAGGGGAATCAGGTCATTCAAATACGCGCCATTGGCGATCGACCAAGATAGGTGTTCGGAAACCACGCTGGGTTTGATTCGACGTTGTAAATCGACCAGACGCTTTAAGTGGTTTTGATCTAATGGTGTGGTGGAACCCAAGGACATGCCCACACCGTGAAGTGATACGGGAAAGCGTTCACGTAAGGCTTCTAACCAACGCAACGACGGACCACCGTCGGCCATATAGTTTTCGCTGTGAACTTCCAACCATCCGATGTCGGGGTTGTGTTCAAGAATGTCTTTGTAGTGCTGCGTTTTTAAACTGATCCCGGCGCGAACCGGGATCGAGCTGGATGAGCGCTGCACTGTTTGGGCTTGTTGGGCCATGTGCACATCCTTCATTGACTAAATCACATAGGCTTCAAGGTGCCGCCGGTGATTTTGGAGCAGGTGCCCTTTGGAACGGCGATGAAAGCGTCTTTTTGGTTATCCATTTTGGATGTGCCTGCGCAAGAGGACGCTGCTGATTGGCAATCGTTGTGGCCAGCCTTGGATACGCCGTAGCATTTTTCCATTTCAGCGGCGTTTGCCGTGGTGCTCATGGTGCCTGTGGATAGGGCCATGGCAACGGCGGCAGCGATGATTGGAGCTTTGGTGATGGTTTTAGCAGACATGTTGGTCTCCTTAAGATGATTGACTAAATTCGTAGCTTTTCCCTATTGGGTGGTTGTGGCACGGATGTTTTGTGTGCCTTCCCCCCCTATTTCGTTCGCGTGCAAGATTAGGTTACAAGGCATTTCAATTATTTTTAAAACGTGCAATCCTCCGCCCTAAGCAAATAAAAACATTCTTAGAAGAACCTTTGGCGGCCATGAACGAAAAACCAGATAATACCGAACAAGACCGCCAATGGTCCGCATGGATGGCGGCGGCCCAAGACGGCGACAGGACGGCATATCAAAACTTGTTGCAAGCCGTATTGCCGCTGATTCGCACGATTGTTTCGAAAAAAATTCAAGACCCGGACAAAGCCGAAGACATTCTGCAAGAAGTCTTGATATCGGTGCATAAAAACCGCCATACCTATGATCCAGAGTTGCCGATCAAGCCGTGGCTTGCGACGATTGCACAACGGCGCACCATTGATGCTTTGCGCAAAATTTACCGTCGTGGTGAGCGTGAAGCCTTGGTGGATGAATACCCTGAAACCTTTATGGCGGATGATACGAATAAATCACCAGAGGACGATTTAGTTTTTGCCATGGGCGATGAATTGAAACGCGCTTTGGACAGTTTGCCTGCTGGACAGCGTACTGCGGTTGAACTGTTGAAATTGCATGAAATGAGCCTTAATGAAGCGTCCGAGGCCAGTGGTATGTCCGTTGCCGCCCTGAAAGTTGCCATGCATCGTGCCTTGAAGAGCCTTCGTACACAAATGGTCCCAAAGTCGGAGTTGTAGTAAAGATGAATATGTCTACCAACGATCTGATCGCAAATCTGTCAGATGATTTGCCCCCTGTAAAACGCTTGCCCCACCCGGCAAAGCGTTTGGCGATGTGGGTGGTTGTGGCTTTGCCCGTTTCGTGTCTGATGGGCGCATTGGTGGAGCAACAATATCTGGCGTTAGCTTTGGAACGTTTGACCGAAGCCCGCTCGGTACTGGAACTGGTTGCGATTTTAGCGACCGCACTGACGGCGGGTTATGCCGCCCTTTGCGGCACCCAGCCGGGACGTGCACCCAACGCCTGGATGTTGCCCATTATTCCTTTTATCGCTTGGCTTGCCATGGTGGGTGAGAGCTGTTTTTCTTTGTTTCAGCAAATTGGCCCTGATCAATTCAGCTTTGCACCGCACTGGACGTGTTACCCTTCCGTGGTGGCCACAGGTGCAGCACCAGCGCTGATTATGGTGATCTTGCTTAAACGTGGCATGCTGGCGACGCCAACCATAACGGTGGGTATGGCGGTTTTGGCTGCGTCCGCTTTGGGTGCGGTGGGATTGCGCTTGTTTCACCCGCCGGATGCGACGCCCTTGCTGTTGATGTGGCAGCTGATTGCCACGCTGACGCTTTACGGCGCAACCTCACTTGGCAGCGTCTTTCGCGATCACTGGGCGTCTTAGGGTACCTGATGGGCCTGTTTGCCTGACTAAACAACCAACTACAAGACACTGTGCCGAGAGGTTGGCAAGGAGGATAAATAGAGAAAACACAGGCAAGTTCTAGACGATATCTGCGGAATTCAGGGCACGCTTAGGATGATCAGACGATGAAGTGGCTGGTCATTGACATAGCGGTTGTTGCCACCGTAATGTAGGGGGGTAGACTCTAGTTTGTCACAAACAAAAGGATTTAAAATGTTAGCACATTATCTACAGCATGTTCGCTTTGAAGGCCTCGGCAGTATTGAAGGCTGGTTGCGTAAGGCCGGTTATGAGATCTCCAGCACCGCATTTTTCGATGGCGGAGTGCTTCCCAATATCGAAGAGATCGATTTGCTCATCGTCATGGGCGGCCCGATGAGTGTCAACGACGAGTCGGAGTACCCTTGGCTGGTACAAGAGAAAGCGTTCGTCCGCCAGGTTATCGAAGCGGGCAAACCGGTGCTCGGCGTCTGCCTGGGGGCACAACTCATTGCCAGTGCACTGGGCGGTCAGGTTTTTGCTAATGCAGAGAAAGAGATTGGCTGGTTTCCGGTGGCGCCGGTTGAGTCAGATGCCCCCGATGTTTTCCGCTTTCCGGAAGAAACCCATGTGTTTCACTGGCATGGCGAAACTTTTAGTCTGCCTCCGGGCGCTGTGCAGATTGCCAGGAGTCGGGGCTGCGAAAATCAGGCGTTTCAGATAGGCAGGAATGTTATCGGCCTGCAGTTTCACCTGGAAACCACACCGGCTTCGGCACAGGGAATCGTCGAGAACTGCGCGGATGAACTTGTTGATGCTCGCTATATCCAGACGGCGTCGGAGATCTTGGCGGCCTCAGAAGAGCGTTATCTGCAAATCAACCGCCTGATGGTCAGTATCCTAGAACATCTGACACGCTGAAGGCGAAGCATCGGTAGTAGGTTGCGGCTTTAGAAAAATATAAAGACACTCTTTATATATTAGAAATAAAACTTCATGTGTCAGAACTAGAAGCTATTATCTATAATAAAGATGGCACTATTCTATGGAAAAATGTAGATGATCCCGCAGTTAGTGGAAAACAGATAAAAGAACTGTTCACTAATGCCATGAGTGCTGTAAAGGCTTTTTCTGCTTACTAGCTGATGACATCTTCTACTTTACCCTCTGCAGCTGGAAATAGTGCTATGTGTGTGATCAAGGAAGCCCTCACTTGATCGTCTCTAACCGAATCAGTGCAATATCCGTACAGATCAGGGATAATGGCTTTCAAAGCAGTGAAGAAACAAGATCATGGCGAGAAACAGAAAGAACCAAAGGCCCTCGGAAGAGACCCAGAATGAGGCACTACAGATGGCCCGCGCCACTCAGCGCCCTGGCCAGACCAAGGAACAGACTAAGCTGATTGCTGCAGGTATACAAAAAGGCATAGATCAATATAAAAAGCAGCATAAGGCAAAGCTGCGGGAAATGGATAAACAAAGAAAAAAGACGCAACTGAATAGAGAGCCGGCAAATGATACTCAGGAATCGAAACCTGTGCCATCTCATCAGAACCAATCAGCCTGGCTTCCCTGGGTATTATTGATCTTTTCCTGGATTCTATTCGCTGGGTATCTACTGACCAGACCGTAAGTATTGATATGACTAACCCTGCCGTTTGCTGGGCGCGAATTTCCTAGGTAGTCCATTCGAATCTCCTCTCCGTAGAGTCCCTGAAAAACGCTATATACCGGGTGATCCGTTGCTACAAAATCATTGGCGGGACTCTTCACGCTGTCCAGCTGATCTTTTTAGGTTGATGCGGTTCGCACCCTGGCGTGACAAGCCCTTGGGTGTCACATAGTAAGCTGATGTTTACGATGCGCTCAAACAGTAGATTCCCTCTCCCCTTGGAGGGTGTCGCAAACGTCGTAAGGTAGGTTCCTATCCCACCATTAAGGGATAAAATGTATAAGAACTTGCGCTCTTTTTTCAGCCCATCCATTGCCTGATATTCTATTCCATTTAACAACTCATAAAGTACCTTAGCAAAGCTTTAATAAGTATGCATATGCCAAGAGACAAGAGAATCTAGCATCGTGCGTCCCTTCTCCCTCCCGGGAGAAGGACAGGATGAGGGGATAGAAAACCAATCAGACATACGAAATATCTTTCCCAACTGCGTAGGTTGCAGGTCAGGGCAATCGCACTACGTTGATCTTATGGGAGCAGTCGAGATACCCACTCAATCTCAGAAAGCGGCAGGCATTCACATGACACATTTCATGATAGTGATGTAAGCTGCGCTTACGCTATTTTATATCCCCCTCACCCTGGCCCTCTCCCGCAAGGGGTGAGGGTGATCCAATAACCGCTAAACTTCTCAACCAAAACGAAATGCTTTGCAACATTTTTGTGGCGATTTGTTTCTATTATAAAGGAGTCCTTTGTAGTGCAATTGCCCTGAGGTCGAGACGACCCAACCCTTGTTATTCATCGCGCCTTTCAACTGTCTCAGGATCAGCGGTAATTTCCCGATAAACTTCGATTCGAGCACCTTCTGTAACCACCGTATCCAGTTTACTGATTTTGCCGAAGATACCAACCTTCTGTCTCTCTAAATCAATTTCTGGAAACTGTTTTATGATGCCAGAATGATCAATAGCTTCTCGTATGGTCGACCCATCTGGCACTTCGAGTTTTAGCCAAACCTGTTTGAATTTATCTGCATATGCGACACCAACGTTCATTTGACTTCTCCTATAGTCCTTATGATGACTCTAAAGGCATTTCGCTGGTTTGGGCGTCAGCAGTCGCCTGTTTTCGCTCGGCAAGTCTACGGTCAAGCAAGCGCTTCGAGGCATGCAGGAAACCCAACACCAGAAACCCACCCGGAGGAAGAATAATCAATAAAAAACCTCGGTAATCATCAATCAGGGTTAGTTCGATGATCTTCGCCCAACCACCCAGTAACTGAGCCGCATTGGCAAACAGAGTTCCGCTGCCAAGGATTTCACGCACAGCACCTAATAAAACCAATGCAAAAGTGAATCCTACGCCCATCATCAAGCCGTCAAACATAGAATTCATCACTGTATTGCGTGAAGCAAATGATTCTGCCCGGCCAAGAATGGCGCAGTTGGTGACGATCAATGGTATGAATAATCCCAACACTTTATGTAGATCGTGAATCCAGGCATTCATCGACATGTCTACCAGGGTAACCAGCACTGCAATGATTAACACAAATACCGGAATTCTCACCTGAGGCGTAATGATGCCACGTAGCAGAGAGATAAACAGCCCCGAGGCAACCAATACCACAGTAGTAGCCATGCCCATACCCAGACCGTTAGTAGCAGTTCCTGTGACAGCTAAAAGGGGACAAAGCCCCAGTGCCTGAGCAAAAACGATATTATTATCCCACAGGCCATCTTTGGTGATGCGTCGGTATTCATTACTCATGGCTGGTTTCTTCCGGTAGTGAAGCTTGTTTACTGAGAGAGACGCTCTTGGTGTTAATGACTGGGGGGTTCAATAATTCATCTTTATGTGCCTCGAAAAAAGTCAGGCCGCTATGGATGGCTTTAACCACGGCACGAGGTGTAATGGTGGCACCGCTGAACTGATCGAATTGGCCGCCATCCTTTTTTACATGCCACTGCTGTGTGGTGGTGTTCTTTAACGATAAATCGTTGAAGCTCAGTATCCAGTTACCCTTTTCGATCTCAATCTTATCGCCTAAGCCTGGGGTTTCGGCGTGAGAGAGTACCCGCACACCAAGAACCTCTCCCTTGGCATTAACGCCAAGGATAAGACGAATCTCACCCGCATAGCCCTGACCAACTACCTCCCATGCCAAAGCATTGACCTGCATCCCTTCCAAGCCTCGGTAAACCGTAAGTGAGTCCCCCTGATCATCTTGGATACTTAACGGTTGCTGTAATAGATCACTATCGTAATATTCGGCCGGAATAACCTGATTTAACGAGCGCAGCAGATCTTCCCTCTGACGCTCTTGGATGTCCGATTTGGTGGCAATATTACCCGCTACCAGAAGTGCGGTGGCGAGCGTTGAAAAACCGCCCAGCAGGAGAGCTTGATAGCCGACGCCTTGACGGTATGTTGGTTCTAGCGGTGTAGTCATCCGATATCCGCTCCTTCATCGACATAAGTCAACCTAGAATCCGCAGTTGAACATGAATTTATGGAAAATCCTGGCGTGCCAGGATTTTTTACAAATTCTTGTAGCGTTGGTGAGTTCACCCAGCGGGTATGGATGAAATATAATAAATGGTTCAACATACCATCACCTTACGTTTGATATTAGCGGTCAACTGCGGATTCTAGGTTTAAAGGCTCACCTTTGCGATCACGGCCATAGATACGGGGTTTGATATAGTGATCGATGAGCGGCGTACAGGCATTCATTAACATCACTGCAAAGGCGACCCCTTCAGGATAACCAGCCCAGGTGCGTATCGCGTAGACCAGCACCCCGCAGCCGACACCAAATAGAATTTGTCCTTTTAGCGAAACCGGGGATGTCACTAAATCGGTGGCGATAAAGAAGGCACACAAAATGGCACCACCACTAAATAGATGAGTGATGGGACCCACATAGTGTTCAGAATCGATGAGATGGAATATGCCTGCCATCAAGGCCAAACTGCCCAACATAGCGAGAGGAATATGCCAGGTGATAATCTTTTTATAGATCAGAAAAATCCCGCCAAGGAGCAATAACAAGGCAGAGGTTTCACCAAGACTACCAGCAGCATTACCCCATAGCATCTGCCATAGTGTGATACCTTGCTGACTGGCTTCAGTTAAGCCGATGCCGCGACCCACCTCGGTCTTTAAGTGGCCCAGGGTAGTGGCGCTACTCACCGCATCAATCGTATCGGCACCCCCAAAGGTGATTCCCAGACTCTCCATAAATCCTGGTGCGACTTCGGAAAACATTGGCACAGGATGATTGAAGAGCGTCATTTCAAACGGGAAAGAGATCAGCAAAGCAACTCGCGCTACCATAGCAGGATTGAATAGATTCTGACCAATGCCACCAAACACCTGCTTGGCCACAATAATTGCCAGAAAAGCGCCTACCACGCCAATCCACCAAGGAGCCCAGGGTGGCAGTGTCATTGCCAACAACCAGCCGCTAAGCAGCGCCGAACCATCCATTAGAAAGGTTTTACTCGATTTGCCTGCAAGTCTTAGGGCGAAAGCCTCAGCCAGCAGGCAAGCCAATAGCGTTGTGACAAACAGAAAAACGGCTGGCCAGCCAAATTGATAGAGACTGAACAGCGTGGCCGGCAGCAGCGCAACCATCACCAGTCCCATGGTACGGGAGATGCTATTACGCTCGTGGGCGTAAGGGCCAAATACTGTCTTAACATCCATCATGATTCAGCTCCAACAGTAGCCTCTTTTTCCGCCTGTTCCTTTTTCTTTTTGGCTTCCATCTCTCTCTTGCGCTTGAGCATCGCTTCGCGTTTGGCTCGCTTAATCTCTTCCATACGCTCTGTTCTAGCCTCAGCAAGACGTTTAGTTTCCCCCTGTTTGTGTTGTGCCCGCTGTCTTGCCGCAAGTTCACCTTTGGCGTAATTAAAGTAGTGCACCAGAGGGATGTGAGCAGGGCAGACATAAGCGCAGGAACCACAGGCAATACAATCCAACAGTCCAAGTTTTACCGATGTATCGAGACTGCCGCCACGGATATGGTTTGCCATCTCCAGTGGTACCAGTCCGCAAGGGCAGGCAGTGACGCAACTGGCGCAACGAATGCAGGGCATCTCTTGCGAATCATGGATCTCTTGATGAGAAAGAGCCAGTAGGCCATTGCTGCCTTTTACCGCCGGAACCCGTGTGCTTGGCAGCGGTTGCCCCATCATCGGGCCGCCACTAACCAAACGCTCAGGTGTTTCCTTAAAGCCACCACAAAACTCAACTAGGTGAGAGAGTGGGGTGCCAATCAGCACTTCTAGATTGCGAGGTTGTTGAATGGCGTCGCCGGTGACCGTCATGACACGGGATATCAGCGGATGGCCATCAAAAATTGCATTACGAACGGCCAATGCGGTCGCGACATTGTGTACTACCACGCCAATGTCAGCAGTGAGTCCTCTTGCTGGGGTCTCTTTACCAATCAGGGTTTGCACCATATGTTTTTCAGAACCCATTGGATAGCGAGTGGGCAATCCGACTACCGTAACGCTATTGGTCTCTGCGGCTGCTTCCCTCATCGCAGCCTGAGCCTCCGGCTTATTATTCTCAATGGCGATCAGTACCTTATCCACATCCAGCGCATGAGCCATTAGCCGCACACCAGCCAGAATCTGTTGAGGTCTCTCTCGCATCAAGCGGTCATCACAAGTCAGATAGGGTTCACACTCAGCACCATTGATAACCAGTGTGTGTAACTGATAACGGTTGCGCAGATTAAGTTTGACTGCAGAAGGAAAGGTGGCTCCCCCCATACCAACAATGCCCGCATTGGCTACCCGCTGCGAAATCTCATCAGGAGATAGAGAGAAGGGATCTTCTGCTGGGTTAAGATCATCAATCCATCTATCCAGGCCATCCGGCTTTAATGTAATGGTTCTGACCGACAAGCCAGAAGCATGATGTGCTGGATAACCACCCACACCCATGATGCGGCCAGATGTGGGTGCATGAACTGGTGCAGAAATGACTCCCTGACTGCGGGCTAGAATCTGTCCTTTTTTAACTTCATCGCCACGCATGACCAGAGGTTCGGCTGCAGCACCGATATGTTGTTGCAAGGGGATATGCAACAGCGGTGGCATGGGTAGTTTCTCAATCGATTGCCCGGCGCTGAGTTCTTTACGATCGTCAGGATGGACACCGCCTCGTATCTTGAATAGCTTAAAAATATCTCTACTCATTAGGCCACCCTGGCAGGTTCAGGCCAATACCAGGTCTGAAGTGTGAACTTGATTGGGCGCATTTCAATACACTCCGTTGGGCAGACTTCATAACACTTTTCGCAGCCTGTGCAGGCATCCGCGAACACCGCATGAATCTGTTTTGAGCCGCCAAGAATGGCATCAGTCGGGCAGCGTTTGAAACATTTAGTACAACCCACACAGAGGTTTTCATGGATGAAGGCGACCATTGGCTCTTTCTCTTCCACAGAGGAGAGATCAATACTCACCCCCATCTTTTCAGCCAGAGCTTCTGCCAATGCTTTACCACCAGGTGGACACAGAGTTACCGGAGCTGCACTATTGGCAATCGCCTCAGCGGCTGGACTGCATCCAGGATAGCCACACTGTCCGCATTGAGAACCAGGCAATAAGGACTCAATCTCTTCTTGCAACGGATTGCCTTCCACTGCCAGATATTTGGAAGCAACACCTAACATGCCACCCATGGCAATGCCGAGTACGGTAATGATTAAGATTGCGGAAATCATAAACTAGGCTCCTTACTAATGACTTGTCAGACCCGCAAACCCCATAAAGGCCAGCGACATCAGGCCGGCGACCACATAACCGATAGGAGCGCCGGCAAACACTTGAGGAACATTGGCCAGCGCCAATCGCTCACGCAAACCGGCAAACATGACCAGCACCAGGGTGAACCCCAATGCAGAACCAAACCCATAAAGCAGGCTGGCAAATAGACCGTTTTCCTGCTGAACATTCAGAAGTGCCACACCAAGCACGGCACAGTTGGTCGTGATCAAAGGCAGAAAAATACCCAATACCTGATAGAGGGCAGGAGAGGTTTTACGCACCACCATTTCAGTGAACTGAACCACCACCGCAATCACCAGGATGAAGGTTAAAATTCTCAGATAACCGAGCTCCAGTGGAAGCAGCACAAAATGTTCTAGCAACCACCCGGCCAATGCCGCCAGAGTTAATACAAAGGTGGTGGCCAGCCCCATACCCAGGGCGGAGTCAAGCTTATTCGAAACACCCATGAATGGGCATAATCCGAGAAACTTGACCAACACAACATTATTGACCAGAGCAGTTGAGAGAATGATTAAAAAATATTCCATGGATACCAAACTTCATGCTGACATAATGGGTTTTATACAACAAAAAATATGCCAATTAATAGTTGGTGCAGCAAAATCGCCAGATAAATAGTGCTAGTGTTTTGAATTACAGGATATTTTAAAAAATTATTGGGTGTAGGAGAGAGGGGAGCCAATGAAGCCCCCCCTCTATTTTGTTGGTTTTCAAACAGCAATTTGGGCTATCTTTGTAGGAATGGCGACAATTGGTAAGTTAACACTGCTCTCACTTGCCAAAAGCTAGGGCTTTAAACCTAAAAGATCAGTTGGACAGCCTGAAGTATGTGTTTGCGGTGGTGCAGGGCGAGGTTAACTGATTTTAGGTTAAACCATTGATGCCCTTACAACCAATCTACCCCATCAAAGAGGGCATCCTCTTCGTTATTAGCACTACTCCCAATAATCATGGTATGTCTTTTGCAGTAAGCCTATTACAATAAGCCCAAGCAAGTTCAACTTTTCCGGTTGTTATTGAGGTGATTGAGGTCATGATTCAGCGCAAAATTAAATCCACAAACAGCGAAATCGTGGAGACAATCACCCATTTTCTAGCCTCACCGCCAGAAGGTACACCTGTTGAGATTATCGAAGCATTCAGCGATCTAGGCAGCCAGAAATATCTACCGCCGAAACTCTTTTTTGAGTCAGTGGAACAGGCCCCAATCGCCATTTCAATTACCGATCCAAGCGCACAGATCCTCTATGTAAACAGGGCATTTGAACAACTTACCCACTACTCAAGGGATGAGGTTATTGGAAAAAACGAATCACTCCTTTCAAGTAAATCCACACCCAACGCTATCTACCAGAATCTCTGGGAAACCATACAAGATAACCGGGTCTGGCAAGGCAGACTGGTCAACCATCGCAAAAGTAAGAAAGAGTATCTTGCAGAACTGACCATATCCCCAGTTAATAACAGCCAGGGGCAGACCGCCTATTTTCTCGGTATGCACCGAGATGTCACAGAGATGCACCAACTTGAGCAGCGTCTTAAGTTTCAAAAAGAGCTCACTGAAGCGGCACTGAATGCCGCCCCCATGGTTGTTGCCATGGTAGCAGCAGATCGCAGGGTACTGCTTGATAATCACGCCTATCATGCCTTGATGGCCGATTTTCAAGGTACCGATCCAGCCATGCTCTTTCTTGAGGCACTGGAGCAACAGATTGGTTTTGATATCGGTTCTGTTTGCCAGGTTGGCACGGGGTTTACCAATGTCGAAGTTCGACTGGATCCACCAGGAGGGGCTGGTCCCAGATGGTTCGCCTGTTCCGGTCGAAGGGTCCACGAGCTGGATGAAGCGGCACATCACTATTTTAATCAACCCGAAGTGACACGTTGCTGCCTGCTATTTATCGCCAATGAAGTCACCAACAGCAGACACCGTATTCAAGAGGCCAGGCTTAATATGATTCGAGCAAATATGGCAGAACAGCAAATGGTACAAACTATGCGGGAAGCGATCTCTGGCTCGATATTTAAACTACAGGCCCCGTTAAATGTTATTAAGGCTGCCTTAGCGATGCCCGCTACGAATAGCGATCAGGATGGTCTGCGCAAGGTACTGCAAGAAGCCTTAAAAAGTGGCGATGAAGCGATGGAGAGCCTGCACTCAGCGCTGCCCAGCCCGGTGATAGAGCAATCAACCCTCGTTAATATCAATGAGTTATTGCATGAGGTGATGAGACTCTCCACACATAGCCTATTATCGGCTGGAATTGTTGTGGATTGGCGTCCTGCCCCCGTTTTACCTGCGATAAACGGCCGCATTAATGCGCTGCGAGGCCTGTTTAAGTATCTTATTGAAAACGCCATTCAAGCCGTCATTGAAGCAAAACACGACTTTCGCGAGATACGTCTTGAAACCTATGTCGATAGCCAGGAGTTGGTGGTCGAGGTGATGGATAACGGGCTGGGGGTTGCCCATGCCCATCGGTTGAAAATATTCGAACCCTTCTTTTGTGGATGGGAACAACCCAAAGAACATTCAGGCATGGGCTTAACCATGGCGCAAGAAATAGTGATTAGCCACGGAGGCAATGTGGAAATCGATCCAGACTTTTACGGTGGATGCCGTGTATTTGTAAGACTCCCTCTTAATGGTGTGGAGGAGCATGATTGATGATCTCATCTAGTAACCCAAACGATTCAACGTCGCCAGCAAATAACAGTACCATTTTGGAATCTGAACTGGAGAGCCTCTATCAGGTTAGCCAGGTGTTGAGCCGTTCATTGGATTTTAGAGAGACCTTAACTGAGGTGCTAAGCCGACTTAACGATCATGCCAATATGCGTCATGGCATGATCTGCCTGCTTGACGATAACAGCGGAGAGCTATTTGTCACCGCACTGCATGAGAACCCCGCGCCATTTAACTCAGTTAGCTATAAACCGGGTGAGGGTGTGGTCGGTGCCATCATGCAGAGCGAAAAACCCTTGGTGGTCAAACGCATCTTGGATGAGGACCGCTTCCTCGACCGATTGGGTGTCTACGATCCGGAGCTACCCTTCATTGGTGTCCCCATCACCATTGGCGACCATACAGCCGGAGTACTGGCTGCCCAGCCAGTTGGCAGCATCAGTCTGCTCAAGATACATGAACGATTTCTGCAGATGGTTGCCAACCTAATTGGTCAAAGTGTACGCCTTGCAAAGCAGGTGGAAGATCAGCAACTGGCACTGAAAACCGAACGCGACTCTCTGCGCCGAAAAGTACGTGGTGAACATGGCTTTTCCAATATGGTGGGGCATACCGCCAGCATGCGACTGATATTCGAACAAGTTCGCCAAGTAGCAAAATGGAATACCACCGTACTGGTACGAGGTGAATCAGGAACTGGCAAAGAGCTGATTGCCAATGCCATTCACTACAACTCACCAAGAAATAACGGTCCCTTTATTAAACTTAACTGTGCAGCACTCCCCGATACCCTGCTCGAATCAGAACTCTTCGGTCATGAAAAGGGTGCATTTACTGGAGCCGTTAATCAACGCAAAGGTCGCTTTGAACAGGCACATGGCGGCACCATCTTTCTCGATGAAATTGGTGAAATCAGCCCCACATTTCAGGCCAAACTACTGCGCGTACTACAAGAAGGTGAATTTGAGCGAGTTGGCGGCGTTAAGACCCATGTTGTCGATGTGCGCGTGGTGGCTGCCACCAATAAAATCCTTGAGACAGAGGTACAGGCTGGAAATTTTCGCGAAGACCTCTACTACCGACTCAACGTCATGCCGATTCAGATGCCCCCCCTGCGCGAACGAAGAGAGGACATTCACGATCTGGCGCACTATCTAGTGACTAAGATATCCAAAAATCAAGGACGCCAACTAGAGATAAACGACGGAGCCATCCGTCTACTGATGCGTCATGATTGGCCTGGCAACGTTCGAGAGCTGGAAAACTGTCTGGAACGGGCCGCCGTAATGAGTGGTGAGGGACAGATCGATGAGAATGCCATCAATCTAACCGGACTCAAGCTGCTTCTTGACTCAGATGGGCATCCAGAAATGGTCAGCGCGACAAAGAACATCGATATTGACGACCCTGATCTGGATGAACGTCAGCGAGTCATCGCAGCACTGGAGCAGGCCGGTTGGGTTCAGGCCAAAGCGGCACGTCTGCTAGGCATGACACCGAGACAGATTGGCTATCGCATCCAGACCCTTAATATTAAGGTGCGTCAATTGTGATTTGTCATACAGATCCCCAACGCTAAACTGTAGCCAAGCTGACATCATTTTCAGACAACTTATAAAAAATATAGATAAAACAATAGGATATTAGTTTATATAAAATAGGCACGCAGATTGCATTATCACTCCCAAGAGAGATAAATCCTCAAGTGGCACAGAGTGGGAGGCCGGATGATGGAATTAACAGTAATAGGGCAATCAACAGAAGCAGAGAGCGGGTGTAGTTCATCAGGATGTGGTGGTAGTAGTGATCAGATGTCGCATCTGCCGGATCATATCCGAGAAAAGGTACAGAACCACCCCTGTTACTCAGAGGAGGCTCACCACCACTTTGCCCGCATGCATGTAGCCGTTGCACCCGCCTGTAATATTCAGTGCCACTACTGTAATCGTAAATATGACTGCGCCAACGAATCCCGTCCCGGTGTAGTCTCCGAGCTTTTAACCCCAGATCAGGCGGTAAAAAAGGTTATGGCGGTTGCCGCCAATATTCCACAAATGACCGTGCTGGGTATTGCCGGACCCGGTGACCCCCTGGCCAATCCTGAACGCACCTTTGAGACCTTTCGTCAACTGACCGACAAGGCCCCAGATATCAAACTATGTGTCTCAACCAACGGCCTCTCCCTACCAGAACAGGTTGAAGAGCTGTGCAAACACAACATCGACCACGTCACTATTACCATTAACTGCGTCGATCCTGAAGTAGGTGCCAAGATCTACCCCTGGATCTTCTGGAATAATCGTCGTATCAAAGGACGCAAAGGTGCCGAGATCCTCATCAAGCAGCAACAGAAAGGGCTGCAGATGCTCACCGACAAAGGCATTCTGGTTAAGGTTAATTCGGTGATGATTCCCGGGGTTAATGACCAACACCTTGAAGAGGTAAGTAAAGTCGTTAAGGCCAAAGGTGCCTTTCTGCATAACGTCATGCCGCTAATCGCCGAAGCGGAGCATGGCACCTTCTATGGTGTCATGGGTCAGCGTGGTCCGACCCACAATGAACTTCAGCAGCTACAAGATAAGTGCGCTGGCGACATGAATATGATGCGCCACTGTCGCCAATGCCGAGCCGACGCAGTTGGTATGCTAGGCGAAGATCGCGGCGAAGAATTCACCATGGATAAGGTCGAATTGATGGAGGTGGATTATCAAGAGGCGATGAAAAAGCGTGTTGAATATCAGGCCAGTGTCGATGCAACACGCGAAGCACAAAAGAAGAAATCCAATGAAACCTTTATTCCACTAACAGCACTCAGCATACGCAAAAAAGAGACCCGACCAGTCCTGATGGCTGTGGCTACCAGTGGCAGCGGAGTGATCAACCAACACTTCGGACACGCCAAAGAGTTCCTTATCTATGAGGCATCGATGACCGATGTTCGCTTTATCAGCCATCGCAAAGTCGATCTCTACTGTAGCGGTGGCGATACCTGTGGTGATGCTGAGACCACCCTGCAAAAAATCATTCGTACCCTAGAAGGTTGCGAAGCAGTGCTTTGCTCAAAAATCGGTTATGAACCTTGGGAAATGCTGGAAGAGGCGGGCATCCAGCCAAATGGCGAACACGCTATGGAGCCAATCGAAGATGCCGTGGCCAAAGTCTACGCCGAAATGGCAGAGGCTGGTCAGCTCGATACACCAAAGGTGGCAGAACAGTTACAGGCTGGTGCCTGAGGAGAATCCTATGTCCTACGAAATCATCGAAAGCTGCGTCAACTGTTGGGCTTGTGAGCCACTCTGTCCAAGCCAAGCAATCTACGAGGCCCGTCCTCACTTCATGATCGACGCCAAAAAATGTACCGAATGTGAAGGTGATCATGCTGACCCACAATGTGTCAGCATCTGCCCCATCGAAGGGGCGATCCTCAACCCATTTTCAGAACCCGCCAATCCCCCCGGATCTCTGACCGGCATACCACCAGAGCGGATGGCGGAGGTTATGGCAGAGATTCAAGCACGTTAAACTTAAAAGTCAGTTGACCGCCTTCACGCTGTCCAACTGACCTTTTTCGGTTACAGGAGAAATAACATGAGTCAGTTAGCACTTCAGGTTCACAGCAAAACAAGTGAAACGCCAATCAAAACATATCATCACCTGATGAGGTTCGTACGGATGCAATTTACCAAACCGCAGCAGCGCAGTCAGCCGAGGAGCCTTGCTTTGCCAGCCCGAGTCTGGGCACGTCAATCAGCGCTTATCATGAGCCTTCACGAGAAAAAGCATTAACCTGGATGAGGAGGATGCTAAGATCATGACTGATCTGGTTTTCTACGAAAAGCCCGGCTGTGTTGGTAATAAACAACAGAAAGCACTTCTACGTCGCAATGGAATTCAGCTTGAAGTCAAAGACATCCTTAGCGAGCCCTGGACAGCTGAGTCGCTACGCCCATTTTTTGCAGAAAAGCCAGTAGCCGAATGGTTTAACACCACAGCACCCCAGGTGAAAAACGGCGAAATAGCGATTCAAAAACTCACCGAATCAGAGGCGCTGAATCTCATGATCCATGAACCGATCCTTATACGCCGGCCGCTGCTCCACTACCAATCCTTAAAGCAGTCGGGCTTTAGTGCTGGAGAGGTACTCAACAAGCTGGGGATCAAGCCAGAAGCTGATCAGGATTTGCAATCTTGCCCAATGGCAGCACAACCCTGTGAGGTTCCATTGTGAGTAGGGATGTCGACGTCTCTCTCCACCGGGAAGCTGTCGAGTTTGCTGATGATGTCTATTGGATCGGTGCCCTCGATCCCTCGCTGAGAACCTTTGATATCATCCTCAGTACCGCTAACGGTACAACCTACAACGCCTATCTCGTTAAAGGCAGTGAAGGCGTTGCCGTCATTGATACAGTGAAAGAGAACTACAGTGAGGAGTTCTTCGCCCGACTTGAATCCGAGGTAGATTACCAAGAGATTAAATACATCATACTTAACCACCTCGAACCGGACCACACAGGAGCACTACCTGAACTGATGCGTCGAGCACCACAAGCACAACTCTACATCTCGCAACGCGCCACATCGATGCTGAAGGCACTCCTCAAACCCTCAAGCGATAGTTTTGAATACACCACAGTAACCACCGATGATCAGATCAGTCTCGGTGACCGAACGCTGCGCTTTTTGCACACCCCATTTCTGCACTGGCCCGACACCCAATGCACCTATTTAGAAGAGGAGGGCATACTCTTTTCCGGCGATGTGTTTGGTTGTCACTACTGCGATAAAAGACTCTTTAACGACCTAGTGGGTGACTTCCGTTTCTCCTTCGACTACTACTACGCACACATCATGCGGCCCTTTAAAAAGCATGTCATGGATGCACTGCAACTGATCGAACCCCTCAAACTGAAACAGATCGCCCCCACCCACGGACCAATCCTCAGAGAACGGCCACGACGCTATGTAACCCACTACCGAGAACTCTCCAGCACCAGCCTCACCCGAGAACTTGGTGCAGATAATCTATCATTGGTTATCTTCTACATGAGCTCCTACGGCAACACCGCCCGCATGGCGCAAGTCATCAGCGATGCAGCAGGAGATCTGGATGGCGTTAGAGTATCTCTCTATGATATGGAAGGCGGTGAGATCGGCCCCTTTGTTAACCTGATCGAAGAGGCCGACGCCCTCTTATTCGGCTCTCCCACCATCAATGGTGACGCCGTGAAACCTGTCTGGGACCTCCTTTCATCCCTGGCTGTCGTCAACCTGAAGGGCAAACTTGGCGGCGCATTTGGCTCCTATGGCTGGAGTGGTGAAGCGGTATCGATGATAGAAGACAGAATGCGTGGTTTAAAAATGCGCATTCCACAACCGGGCTTAAGAATAAAATTAATTCCTACTGAAGAAGAGCTGGAAGAGTGCCGGGAGTTTGGCAAGAAGATAGCTGAAGAACTGGTAGGAAAAAATCGTAATAGTGGCGTGATCGACTTTGCAGACCTAGTCTAACGCAAAAAATAGTTAACACAAACATTTAGGTGGCACCAAATGGCAAAAGCGAAAATTACATTCGAAGACATACAGCAAACAGTCAATGTTCCAGCGGGAACACGGGTCATCGAAGTCTCTGAAAAAATTGGTGCTGGAATCGTCTACGGCTGTCGAGAAGGCGACTGCGGCACCTGCATGATGCATGTCGAAGAGGGCTGGAATAACCTCACCGAACCCTCAGTACTAGAAGAGAAAGTGCTTAAAGAAAACATGGCAGGTCGTCATGATCGTTTAGCCTGTCAGGCGCAGATTCTCGGAGATTGCAAAGTCAAGCCTACCTGACAAGGAGTTTAGCAAATGCCATTAATCACATTCACCAATCCGGAGTATAAGGACAAAACCGTATACGCCATTGCTGGTAGTGATACAGAGACGGTTTTGAAAATGGCCAAGACCAATAAAATACCGATCAAGTTCAACTGCAGTAACGGCAGCTGTGCCAGCTGCGTTATCCGTGTTAAATATCTTGCTGACAGACAACCGACAGGCTATCACCTGGAAGAGAAAGAGAAACAAGTCCTTAGAGAGATCGGAAAACTCAGCAAAGAAGATATTAAAAAGATGATCGATAACGACATGCCCAGTGAATGGCGACTCGCCTGTCAATTTATTCCACAACAAGAAGACCTAGTCATAGAGTACGAGACACCCTAATGACACCCCCAGTTCTGGCCAATGACACCATCGAAACGCTCCATGCCCAATTGACCCGGGCAGCGCGCCAGGAATCACCTATTGAAGAGATCCTTGCGCAAATTCTCGCCACCTGGGCCTATGGCAAAGGTGTGCTGCCAGAATGGCTCGGTCTGGGCGAACTCGAATTCCGGCGAATGCTTCAGCACCACTTCCCAACGCTCGAACCTCGCACCCTAACCAGAGCGGAACATCCACCTAAAGCCGAGCATCAGGAAGAGATGGCGGATCTGCGCAAGCTACTCCTAAAAAACCGAAGCCACATCACAGACTCAGAGCACTGGCTAGCTGATATCCTAGTCTCAGGCTGCATGGGCAGTGATCACCTCTGGCAAGACCTTGGACTTTGGAATAGGGCCGAACTCACTAAACTAATGGAAGACTACTTCACCCCCCTGGCAACACTAAACACCAAAAACATGAAATGGAAAAAGTTTCTCTACAAACGGCTCTGCGAAACGGAAGGCATCTACACCTGCCGAGCCCCAAGTTGCGAAGCCTGTGCTGACTATGCAAACTGCTTTGGTCCAGAAGAGTAAGGGTCAGGAAATAAACCCAGTGCTGCCAATTTTCTTTCAGAACCACCAGACAAAATAGAGTAAACTTAACATCCAATAAAAAAACACCACATAAATGCGAAAAAATCCCCCAAATATCGACCCAGACATCGCCAAGAGAGCCGCCACAGCCTACTTGGCTCTCGCACTGGGAGATGCCCTGGGAGCCACCACAGAATTTCTTACCCCCAATGAAATTAAACAGCGCTACGGCGTACACAATGCCATAATTGGAGGAGGGTGGCTGCGTCTCAAACCAGGGTATATCACCGATGACACAGAAATGAGCCTGGCTCTTGGAGACGCAATCCTAAAAAACGGCGTCATCAGTGCCAGAACCGTCGCCGAAGCCTTCAGTGACTGGATGCGCAAAAAACCTATCGACATAGGCAATACTGTCAGACGAGGAATCATCCAATTCCGTAATACCGGACGCCCCTGGGTCGATGAAAATCAATACGATGCAGGAAACGGTGCCTGCATGCGCGCCCTACCCATCGCCATCCGCTACCACAACAGCCCAATCGACACCGTCGTGGTTGCCTGCAAGACCCAAGCCCACACTACCCACAACAACCCACTCTCAGACGCAGGCAGCGAAACTGTACTTAAAATGGTAGTCGCCAGCTTAAAAGGCGCCGAGAAAACCGAACTCCAACAACTCGCCGAAGAACTTGTCAAACAACACCCAGAATTCCGCTTCGACAAACGACGAGTAGAAAACCCCAGCGGCTATATCGTAGAAACCCTCCAAGTTGTTTTCCAAGCCATTTTTAATAATGACGGATTCGAAGCAACCCTAATCGACGTAGTCAACCGAGGAGGGGACGCCGACACCACCGGAGCAATAGCCGGCATGATAGCCGGAGCATTTTACGGCCCCACCCAAATCCCCAAACGATGGATTAAAAAGCTCAATAGCAACGTTAAAAAACAATGCGAAAAACAGACCTATGAACTACTCACCCTGGCAGGCCAGTACCCAGGAATAGATAGTTAACCTAATAGAGTCAGAGCATAGGTTGAACAAAGCACGAAAAAAGGCAGTAAAAACTTGAGTAAACCACCTTCTTAAACCGAGAAGGATGACTCATCTCTTACCCATCAGGGTAGTAAGGGCAAGGGCAAAAATGAAAACGACGCCCTTGCGAGTAACACCCGAGCCATTCAAAGTGCATGTCTGTAATATCTGCGGGTTGAGAAGTTTAGCGAGCTCAGCGGTTATTGGATCTCCCTCACCCTGGTCCTCTCCCGGGAGAGGGTGTTGTAAAAGCATGCCGCAAATATTCGCAAAAGTCGTAGGATGTGGTGAGGTACAAACTGCATCATGATTTTCGATTATGTGCCAATATTTGAGTGAGATATTCCATGGTATTTTTAAACCGATAGGTAACTCTTTTTGAATAAGTGATAAAATTCGTGATTGCGTAGGATGCGGTGAGCGGTGCGAACCGCATCAATTTAAGGCGGCCATAAACAAGTAATAGCTCCAAACAAACTGGAAAATTTGAATCCATTCTCAGTAGAAGAGAGAGTAATTAACCCTTTACAGGTAAGTTCTAGAAATGAATCAACTGATTCTCGCCGACCACCCCGAAGCTTTAGTTGAACTACTGTTAACCAAGAAGCGGCGGCTGTTATTGCTTGGGCCACCCGGTATCGGCAAAACCACACTAGCAGCAACGCTGGCACAACAACTGAGCGCAGCGGGCAGAGAGGTTCGTTGTCTTGTGGCCGATCCAGGGACGCCGTCATTTGGTCTACCCGGTGCCATCAACCTGGGTGTGTGGCAACAGGGTAAATGGAAAACTGAAGCCTATGAAGCCCTCTGTAGTCTTGATGCGGCCCGTTTCCGACTGCCACTGATTGAGGCAGTCGGCAGATTGGTGAGAAGACCCTATCAAGGCATTCTACTGATCGATGCGCCTGGTGTAGTTCGCGGCGTGGCAGGGTCTGAACTGCTGACCTCAATGGTTGCTACCACCGGTATTGATCTGGTTGCGGTGTTGCTTCGTGAGGGACAAAAAATACCCCTTCACCAGGAGTTGCTAGCAGTTGCAGCCGAGATCGTAAGAGTGGAGGCATCACCATTAGCTAGACGGCCGGGGAAAAACATGCGTAACCGCGAGCGGACCCGATTATGGGATGCCCATCTGGCCCATGCTATTGTGCGGGAGGTCGACTTGACCGCAGTGAAGCGACTCGGCACACCGCCCCCCCAAGCCCCAGAAGCATGGATCGGCAAACAGCTCGCTTTTCTACTGGGCGAGACCAGCGTCGCTATGGGTGAGGTCGTTGCTATGTCAGGGAAAACCTTGCAGCTAAAGCTACCACCTGAGGATAGGCTGACATCACTAATACTGGTACGTGATGCTATGCGCGATACTTCAGGTCAGCTAGTAACCAGCAAGCAGTTTGCCGAGAGTGTGGTGCGCTATCTCCCTCCCAGCGACCTAGTACCAGAATACCCGACCACGCAAAAGGGTGGGTACAGGCCCATGGTGAAGACTGGCGACGCCTCCGCATTGCTGATGAACGGTGTCTTTGGCGATTCCCAGCTCCATCTCCGTCTGGCTCATCAGCGACGCAGTTTGCTGTTCGACCTGGGCGATGGGGCACGGCTGCCACGACGGATAGTGCATCAGGTCAGTGATGTCTTCATCAGTCACGCCCATATGGATCACATCTGTGGCTTCCTTTGGCTGCTGCGCGCACGCGTCGGTGAGCAGCAAAGTTGCCGGATCTACGGTCCACCGGGGCTTGCAAGCCAGATCGAACACCTGATCAACGGTATCCATTGGGACAGAATCGGTGATCGTGGACCGTGCTTCGAGGTCTTCGAGCTGCACGGTGAGCGCCTACTAGGTGTACAGCTACAGGCAGGCAAGCTGGGCCACCAGCCACTGGATGAGATTCAGGTGAAAGAGGGGATCGTGCTGGATGAGGCTACATTTAAGATACGCGCCTCTACGCTTGATCATGGTATCCCAGTGCTTGCGTACGCCTTCGAACCGGTGCTGCAAATCAATGTACGCAAGGAGCGGCTCAGCCAGCGTGGATTGCCTCCTGGTCCCTGGCTGACCGAACTGAAACAACGAATAGCCAGACAGCAATTGAATTACCAGATTGAGCTGCCGAATGGAAGCAGAGAGAGAGTAAGAGAGTTAGCTGAAGAGTTCATTCTGACTAGTCCAGGCAGTAAAATAGTCTATGCTACCGACCTGGCCGACATTAGTGATAACCGCAAGCGCCTTACTGTGTTGGCCAAAGATGCTCATACCCTCTTCTGTGAATCGCCCTTCATGCAAAAGGATGTAGAGCAGGCCCGATACTCAGGCCACCTGACCACAACAGCCTGTGCGGAAATCGCCACCCAGGCGCGTGTGCGTCATCTGATTCCTTTCCATTTCTCCCACAGATACGAGGATATGCCATTGCAGGTATATGATGAGATCGCAGAAGGGTGTCCTCAACTGGTGAAGCCGAGCAACTATAAAGAGATTAGCAGAATAGCCCGAAAACCCTCGCCCAATGCGGGCGGGGATGAAAGGGCTAATCAGGCGTAGCCTGATTTTCTACATACTTACGCAAGGTCTCAATCGTTGCTCCACCTGCCGAAC
>JARRQF010000007.1:0-26456 GCA_037382065.1 Candidatus Thiodiazotropha sp.
CCCTAGCAAAGCTTTAATAAGTATGCACATGCCAAGGGACAAGAGAATCTAGCTTCATGCGTCCCTTCTCCCTCCCGGGAGAAGGACAGGATGAGGGGATAGAAAACCAATCACACATACAAAGTATCTTTCCCAGCCAAACCTAAATACTTCGCAATATTTTTATGGTGATTTGTTTCGATTATGCATGAAAACGAGTCCTTTGTAGTGCAATTGCCCTGGGGGCCCGCCAAACTAAAATATCCGGTTCAGCCCGTTCAACGCCGCCACACGATAGGCTTCTGCCATGGTGGGGTAGTTGAAGGTGGTCTCGGCAAAATAGAGCAGGCTATTGGCCTCTCCTGACTGTGCCATGATGGCCTGTCCGATGTGGACAATCTCCGAAGCCCGTTCGCCGAAGCAATGAATACCCAAAAGCGCTAGGGTTTCACGATGAAATAGCAATTTTAGCATGCCAACCTCATGATGGGTGATCTGGGCTCGGGCAATATTGCGAAAACTGGCCTGGCCGACTTCATAGGGTATCTTATTGGCGGTTAACTCCCGTTCGGTGCGGCCCAATGAACTGATCTCCGGTAAGGTATAGATGCCGGTGGGGAAGTCATCAATGAGTTGCCAGTCAGCACTGCCGGTGGCGATCTGTGCACCAATAAAACGGCCCTGGTCATAACTGGCGCTGGCAAGTCCGGGAGGACCTACGACATCACCAACAGCATAGATGTGGGGCAGGGAGGTGCAGTAGGTTTTATCGACCTCAATCTGGCCTCGGTGATTGACCAATACACCCATATTCTCCAGGCCCATCTGATCAGTGTTGCCACTGCGCCCATTAGCCCACAGGATAACATCGGTTTTGAACTTCTTGCCCGATTGACAGTGCAGCACCACACCATCATCCATAGGTTCGACCTGCTGGTACTCTTCATCATGGCGTATGACTGTGCCCTGGTTACGTAAATGGTAGCTTAAGGCATCGGTAATCTCATCATCCAGAAATGATAATAAGCGGTCTCTGGTGTTGACTAAGTTGACCTTGACATCGAGGTTGCAAAAGATCGAGGCATATTCACAGCCGATCACACCCGCACCGTAGATGGTGATTGAATCTGGAGTATGGTTGAGCTCCAATACCGAGTCACTATCGAGGACTCTGGGGTGGTTGAAGTCGATATCCTGGGGGTGGTACGGGCGTGAACCTGTGGCGATGACAAAGTGGTCTGCTGCTATCTCTTCGCTAACGCCATTGGTCGCTACAATTTCAATGCGCTGGCTATCGATAAACCGGGCTCGACCATGAATGACATCAATCCGGTTGCGTGCATAGTGACGAAGTCGGCTGCGTACCTGTTCATTGATCACTGTGCTGGCAGCTTTTAGCAGGTCGGAATACTCTACCTGTATCTGGTCTTGGGTGTGTTGAAATAGCGGATTCCGCCGGTAGTCGCGCAATAGTTGAATATTATGGCGTAGCGCTTTGGAGGGAATGGTGCCCCAATGGGTACAACCTCCACCAACCTTGTCATGGGCTTCGATAACAGCAACCCGCTTGCCGCTCTTAACCAATTTCATGGCGGCCCCTTCACCTCCAGGACCACTGCCAATGACGACCACGTCGTATTGTTTTGCGCTCATTGCCTCTCCGCTATCAATTTCGCTTATCTCCAAAACCGCACAATGCAGTCTAGCCGTTTTTTTGCGGTGCAGCATGATAGAGGCTGCTAAGCCTCAGTGCCAGACTCAATGCAGAATCAACATAACTACTCCCGAACTTCCTTGCCTTCTACGCTTTTTTCCGCAACGACTGCCTTCTTGACGCGAATTTTCTGACCTTCTAGCTCCTTGTTATTCAGTTGCTTGATCGCCGCCTTTGCTTCGCCTACACGAGGCATTTCAATAAAACCAAACCCCTTTGATTTCCCTGTTGCCTGATCAATTACAATGTTACACGACTGTACGCTACCAAACGCCTTAAACATAGGCAGCAAATCCTCTGTCGTTGTTTCTCGTGGTAGATTGCGGACAATAATTTTCATCTTTACACCTGGAATAGCTGGTTTTAGGGCTGGGGAAGTAAATAATTAAGCAATCGACCGATAGGCTCCATACCAGACATAGCTGGATTTCCAGAAATTCGATGCTCAATGGCTGAATAACCGTAGTATAACGAATTCTACTCATTCTAGGATGATAGCGAATCAGGTAACATAGTCCTCGCAATAGAAAAAATGGGATTCTCTGATCTGACCATGTGGAAATTCATCCATGCTGCTGATATTCACCTCGATAGCCCTCTACACGGCTTGGAGCGATATGAGGGGGCTCCGTTTGAAGAGATTCGCAGCGCGACTCGACGTGCCTTCGATCATCTGATTGAGCTTGCAATTGATGAAGAGGTGGCTTTTGTGCTTCTTGCGGGTGATCTCTATGACGGCAATTGGAAAGACTACAACACTGGTCTCTATTTTATAGAGCGTATGGGAAGGTTACGCGAAGCGGGTATTCGCGTCTTCATGGTGGCGGGGAATCACGATGCTGCCAGCCAGATCACCAAGCACCTGCGGCTACCGGAAAATGTCACCCTATTCTCTAGCAAGCGTCCACAGCAGGTGATTCTCGATGATCTGAATGTGGCGATTTATGGACAGAGTTTCGCTTCTCGCGCAGTATCAGATGACCTTTCACAGGGCTATCCACAAGGCAATCCTCAATTCCTTAATATCGGCTTGCTCCATACCTGCCTGGATGGCAAGCCTGGCCATGAGCCATATGCGCCATCGACTGTCGCAGGGTTGCGCTCCAAAGGCTATCAATACTGGGCCCTTGGCCATATTCATAAACGCGAAGAGGTGAGTCAGGATCCCTGGATCGTCTATCCTGGAAATATTCAGGGGCGGCATATTCGTGAAACTGGGGCTAAGGGGGGGAGCCTGGTCACAGTTGATGGTGGAGAGATTATTGACATCGAGCATCGCGATCTTGATGTGCTGCGCTGGTCTCGATGCGACATTGATGTCTCACCATGCGAGACGGTTGATGAGGTCTATGACCAGGTGCGTGAGGCATTGAAGTCGGTGTTGGATGATGCTGACGGCAGACCGGTTGCCGTGCGTTTGGTCTTACAAGGAGCTAGCTCTGCACATTCGGCACTGCATGCTGATCGAGATCACTGGATACAGGAATATCGTGCCTTGGCCACAATGCTTGATGGTGCTGGTGTGTGGCTGGAGAAGGTAAGTATTAAGACATCACCTTTGCTTACTCATGGTGAGATAGCGTTACAGGGCGACGCATTGGGTGGGCTTGTTCATGCCATTAGAGAGCTGGAACTCGATGTTACATCACTTGATAACCTTAGCGAAGAGTTAATGCCGCTTCGCCAAAAGTTGCCGCCAGAACTGCTGAGTGGCGATGATCCTTTTGATCCCACTAGTTCGCAAAACCTGAATGAAATTCTTGAAGATATCAAAGAGCTTCTTATTAACCGGTTATTGATCAGCAAGCAGTCATCATGAAGATTCAAACATTGAATCTTGCGGCATTTGGACCCTTTACCGAACGGGTAATCGCGTTAGATGGTGCTGCATTTCATATCATTTATGGCCCCAATGAAGCGGGAAAAAGTTCTGCGCTGCGGGGTTTAAGATCGCTTTTGTACGGTATTGAGGAGCAGACTCAAGATAGCTTCTTGCATGAAAATAAAAAGCTACGTATTGGCGGCTGTCTGCAAAACGATCATGGTCATGAGCTCACCTTTATCCGACGTAAAGGTAGAAAGAATACATTGCTAACGGCCGATGGTGAGGTGCTTGATGACCAGGTTCTTATGCCTTTTCTTCAGGGGGTGACCGAGGAACTCTTTAAAACGCTTTTTGGTATTGATCATCAAGCATTGGTAATGGGGGGGCAGGAGATACTCAAGCAAAAGGGAGAGGTAGGAAACACCCTGTTTTCAGCAGCCATTGGGAGTCATGCGTTAAATACCGTGCTGATACAGCTGGCTGAAGAGGCAAAACAGCTATTTCTTCCCAAGGGCTCAAAGCCAACCATAAATGCGAATATCAAATTGCATAAGGATTTGCAGCGAGAGATAAAAATAAGCTCACTCCAATCTCGGGAGTGGGATGAGCATCGACGTGCATTGCTTCGAATAACGACAGAGCTAGAGAAGATTCAATCTGAATTGGCAAGCAGCAGGATAGAAGCCAACCGATTAAGGCGAATTCAACGTGTTCTGCCAAAATTTGCCAGGCGTCAAGAGCTGATTCAAGCAAAGATATCGCTGGGTGATGTTATTACCGTTGGAGAAGATTTTGCAGATCGTCGGCGTGAGGTTGAGAATGGCTTTGAGAAAGCTCAAGCGATTATCTCAACTGCAATGCTACGTCTTAAAACACAACAGAAAAAGCTTGAGTCATTAACAGTAAATCAGTTATTGCTGGATCAGGCAGAGTATGTAGAAAAGCTTCATGCGCGCTTGGGTAGCCATAAAAAAGCACTCCAGGATCGCCCGCACATTGAAGCGGAAAGCCAACAATATATGGCTGATGCAGCAGCCATACTCAATGAGATACGACCAGATTTAACGCTTGATGAGATAGAGGTGTTACATCCACTACTGAAAAGACGGCAAACTATTGCTGAGCAAGGAGGCAAATCTGCGGTACTAGAGTCTCGAGTTGAACAGACAATGTCAGATCTGCGTAAAGCGGAAAAGCGCTTAAAGGTTCTATTGAAGGAACATGATCAATTATCGCAACCTGCCTCTTCAGCTGCATTACATCGTGTCATTCGTGTAGCCAGGAAAAGTGGTGACCTGGATGGTCTTATTCAATCGACCCAGAGTGAATTAACCAGCACGCAAAAATCATGCGAAGAGGAGCTTTCGCGACTCTCACTCTGGCATGGGGAGATGGAGGCAATATCAAGATTAGCACCACCAGCTAGAGAGAGTATCAATCAATTTGAAGCTGCCTATGATGATATCAAGAATCAGAAACAGAGACTTGAAGAGAAGCAACAAGAGCTGATGGATGCCTTACACGAGGTTGCCTTGGGGTTGGATGAGATTCAACTCGTGGGTATGGTGCCGACTGAAGCCGATTTAATGAATGCCAGAGCTGAACGTGATCAGATCTGGCAGTTGCTGCGTCGGCAATGGATTGATAGAGAGGAGATATCTGAAGTATCTCATACTTTTCAGAATGAAGAGGCATTGCCGGATGCATTCGAAAATCGCATGAAACAGTCCGATGAGCTCTCAGATCGCTTGCGTCGTGAATCTGATCGTGTTCAAAAGCTCGCCACGCTTCAGGCGCACAAAAGAGCAATCATACACCAGACTGATGAGATGACCGGCAGACTTGAGACCATTCGTGCGAAGAGGGATGCCCTGGATGCTGATTGGCAGGAATTGTGGACCTGCTGCCAGATTATTCCACGGACTCCCCGAGAGATGCGCGCCTGGTTGGAGCATTTTGAAAAACTACAGGATCGCTCAAAGCATTTGAGCCTGCTTCGCCAAAAGATGGATGAGCTTAAGCAGAATCGTAAGTGGCATATCCAGCAGCTCAACCAAGCGTTGCTTGATTTGGGTGAAAAGCGTGCCACATCAGAAATGCTTGAAACCGTTATCATAGAGTGTGAGCATTTGGTACAGCAGATTGATGAATCCAAGCGTAAATGGGAGTCATTGCAAAAGGAGATAAATAGTTTGCAGGCAGAGGTTGCGTCATTGCGTGATGAGCATCGACTAGCGGGAGATGCCCTTAACGTGTGGAAAACCCAGTGGGGCTATTTAATGCAGCAGTTTGGCTTACAAATTGACTCAACGCCTCTAGAAGTCGACATCCATATAGAAAAAGTCAGAACGCTTATTGCAAAACTTAGCGAGGCGGAAAAATTACACAGACGTATACACGCCATTGATGAGGATGCCAGTGCCTTTCGTGGTCAGGTAGAGAGCCTGGTTGCCAAGATTTCTCCTGAGCTAGCTGACTTACCATCAGATGATGCCGTTACCTACCTCACGTCACTGTTATCTGAAAACAGGGTCAGACAGAGAGAAAGACGTCAGCTTAAGGAGCATATCGCTCAAGCAAAACAGGAGATAGAAAACGCTCACGCTGATGAACTTACCCTAACGGAGCGGCTAGATAGACTCTGCGATGAGGCGAAGTGTGAACATCATAATCAGTTGCAAGAGGCGGAGCGAAAATCTGCTGAATATCTTCAATTAAAGGCGGCGATTGAATCGACTGAGCGGGAAATTCTTGAAGTGGGCGAGGGGCAACCTCTTAAAATGTTAGAGCGCGATACTGAGGGTGTTGATCCAGATATTCTAGCCGGAAGAGTTAAAATGCTAAGTAGTTTGATCGAAGATCAACTTGAACCCAGACGAACCGAACTTGCAGAGGCCAAGGGGCGAGAGGAAAAGAATCTGGAACTCCTTGTTGGTAGTGATCAAGCGGCACAACTTGCCGAGCAGGCTCAAGGGCTACTTGCCACTATTCGTAAAGATGCCGAGCACTATGTACAGGTGAAACTAGCCAGTAAAATTTTGTATGACCAGATTGAGCGTTATCGACAAGAGAATCAGGGCCCTTTGGTGAAGTGTGCCAGTGATCATTTTTCGCTGCTCACACTTGGAGCATTTAAGGGGTTGACTACAGAGTTTAATGAAAAGGACGAGCCACTTCTTGCTGGTATTCGTGCCGATGATCGCCGTGTATCTGTGGAGGGTATGAGTACCGGGACACGGGATCAACTCTATCTGTCACTGCGTTTGGCAGCGCTAGAAAAATATATGCAAAGCAAAGAATCGATACCATTCATTGTTGATGATGTTCTGATAGACTTTGACGATGCGCGCACTGCAGCAGCACTAAAGGCATTCATAAAATTGTCTGAAAAGACACAAGTCATCCTATTCACTCATCATTCACAGGTGGTTAATCAAGCCAAACAATTGCAAGGGGCTGTAGAGCTGCATGAACTTTAGCAGATCGGCTTTTGCTGCGCCTCTCGCTTGCGCCAGGACGGGATATTGAAGAGGTGTTTGATTCACGTTGGGTGGTCATATCCTCACTCTGCGTAGGCATGTCATTGCTTATGCAGGCATTAATGGTGTGAATGGAAACTGATTAATGCTTGAAGTAATATTGCTGAAACTGCAATTATAAACTTATAATAATGCCGTCTATAACTATATGGATTCTATAACAACTACTTACAACATTGGAGTGAAAATCAGTGAAAAAGAAATTTTTTAGCCTTATTACGGGCACTATTTTATCGCTTGCACTTGTAACAACTGCAGCTGCTGAGTCTTTTGATAATATTCCTGCGAAGAAGCAAACTGAGCTGGGACTCTATCTCACAGCAAAAGATGCCTATAAAATGAAAACAGAGGATCCTAAAGTATTGCTGATTGATGTGCGTACCCGAGCGGAGGTTGCATTCCTTGGTATGCCACAGGTATCAGATGCCAATATACCCTATATGATGCCAGGAGAATGGGATGTTTGGGATGAGAAAAAGAAAAATTTTAAAATGGAACCAAACAGTGGTTTCTTGCTATCAATGGAGGATTTATTAAAAGAGAAAGGTAGCACAAAGGAGGCAAAAATTATTATTCTTTGTCGTTCTGGAAATCGTAGCGCCAATGCAGCAAACCTGCTTGCTAAAGGTGGTTACACAAATGTTTATACTGTTGTAGATGGGTTTGAAGGTGATAAGGCTAAGAGTGGTGATTTAAAAGGTCAGCGCGTTGTTAATGGTTGGAAAAATAGCGGCTTGCCTTGGACCTATAAGCTTGAAAAAAGCAAGATGTACGATCTTTAATTCGCGATATCCAAGCTTCATAGTGGCTAAGCCTGAATTTTTAGGCTTAGCCACTTTAAGGATTGCAGTGCTTAGCATGCATGCTCCTGTCAGTAACCGGTGAGCTATTCACGGGTTTGGTATCAGGGGTAAGCCTGTTTTGGATCGAGTCAACCGAGGCCAAAACTTGGGGGTAGAGAACTAATCAGGCATACTAAATACCTTTCCCAACTGCGTAGGTTGCGGGTGAGCGGTGCGAACCTCAATATGTCCAGCCATTAACTACCCACCCCAAGCTGAATAGGAAGACAACACCGCCATTACCACCACAGATGATCGCGCACACATATTGGCACATGATCGAAAGTGCGATTGCCCTGCTTCATTCCCACTTTAAAAAACAGAAATAGGATAGTGCATTTGAGCAATGCATAATTTAGGAGAAGCACAATGAGATTCCAAAAGCAAATTCCTATCTCTTGGCTATACTCACGGTTACTGCTAACAATTCTCTAACCATGGAACCTCCTTTATGAAAGGACTCCCCATTTGTGTTACTGCACTGGTGCTGTTCACCATCACTTCCACCTCTTCCTTGGGGTGGTCATCAGAAAGTGGTATATACAGTTTTGGGGTCGTCCCTCAATTTGAACAGCGCAAACTTTTTCGTATATGGCGCCCGATCCTTAATGAGTTGGAACGTCGCACCGGCCTTACTTTCAACCTAAAAGGTAGTTCTAAAATTCCGGTCTTTGAGCACAAATACATAGAAGGGGCCTATGACTTTGCCTATATGAATCCCTATCACATGCTTAAGGCACACGACTCCCAGGGCTATTTACCACTGGTAAGGGACGGCGGACGCATGCTTAAAGGTATTCTGGTTGTGTCCAAAGATAGCCCGATTAAGAGTGTGCAGGAGCTTGCCGGAAAGCATGTCGCCTTTCCGGCACCAAATGCCCTGGGAGCCTCACTATTGATACGTGCCGATTTGATGAATCTATATGGTGTGCAGGTTTCCCCTCATTATGTACAGACCCATAGCTCAGTCTATCTGCATGTAGCGCTAGACCAGTACATAGCAGGCGGCGGTGTGACCTCCACACTGAATGCCCAAAAGCCCGAGATCAGGCAGAAACTGCGGATTATCTATGAGACCAGACCAATGAATCCGCACCCAATAAGCGTACACCCTCGCGTTTCCGAAGCTCACTGGAGGAGGGTGCTCAAGGCGCTGTTGGAGATGGGGCAAACGGAAAAGGGGGCGGCACTGCTTGCCAAAATCCCCATGCATAAGGTGGTGGCCGCTCAGTTGGACGATTACACACCGATCTCCTCTTGGGGGCTGGATGAGTTTTATACGCCTTTGAATAACGCTCAGCAGAGTAACCAATCCATGGGAGGAGACGCAGGAAGAGCACTTCGCTTGCAAGAAAAAACACCGGTATCCAGCCAATGAAACTTAGATTCAAGCTGTTTATTCCTCTGCTGCTATTCAGCCTGCTGTTTGGGTTCTATTTCCGATTTTTCTGGCTTCCTCGCACCGTAGATACCATGCTCCAAAAGTCAGAGAAAAACTGGCAAGCCCACTTGACCAGCGTTGCTGAGGGTTTGATCCCCCTATTATTGGAAGACCAATTGGCCAACATTTACGAGAATCTGGAAGCGCTGTTGGAACAGAATGAAACCTGGCTTTCCATTAAGCTTACCGATAGCGCTGGAAGACGCCTCTACCCCCTTGATGCTCCCCCAAATCCTGATACTTTTCCAGCACATGTCCAGACGTGGCGCCTCTCTGTAGGCTTTGTCGAGCCGGCCCTGGCTCAGCTCGAAGTGACCAGGGATATCACCCCCCTGTTGACAGAGATAGAAGAGTTGCAGTTTCGTCTTAACAGTGTACTGCTCTTGCTTCTGATTGCTTTCGTGTTACTCACCGGCGGCCTGTTGGAGTGGCAGGTTCGTCAGCGCCTGCATAAACTCTCACAAGCTGCTAAGCGCTTAGCCTCTGGTGACTACGAGGCAGCGCTTCCGTGTCAAAGCAATGACGAGATCGGTGAACTGACCAGTGCTTTCCGTAGCATGCGACAGGGACTCAACGCCTATCATCGGCAGTTGAAAGGGGAGGTTGACAGCCACCGGCTTACCGCTGAAGCACTTGAGGTGGAGAAAGAGCGGGCCTCCTACGAAGCCACCCACGACCCACTGACCGGCCTGATCAATCGTCGCGAATTCGAACACCGTCTTGCCGATGCGCTGCTCCAGGCCAACCTGGATGATAGCCACCATGTACTTCTCTATATGGATCTCGACCAGTTTAAGATTGTCAATGACACTTGTGGCCACACCGCCGGCGATGCCCTACTTCAGCAACTCCAGCTATGTCTCAAGAAGCATATTCGTCAAAACGATACCCTAGCCCGAATCGGTGGTGATGAGTTTGGTGTCCTACTCAAACACTGTAATTTGGAGAGTGCCCTGAAAGTAGCTGAAAACCTACGTAAGAACATTCAGGATTTCGATTTTATCTGGCAGGAGAAGAGCTTTCGTATGGGTGTCAGCATCGGCGCCGTTAGTGTCGACAAGCACAGCAGCGGTATCAGTGGCCTACTCAGTGACGCCGACTCCGCCTGCTACTTGGCTAAGGAGAGAGGTCGTAACCGGGTGCAACTATACCAGGAAACGGACAAGGGGCTGGCCCAACAACATAGCGAGATGCTTTGGGTAACACGCCTCACCGAAGCCTTGAATAAAGATAAATTTGAACTTTTCTGCCAACCCATCGTCTCTGTATCTCCCTCTAAATCGAAACGGCATCATTTTGAGATCCTGATTCGCCTGAGGGAGCAGAAAGGTAACCTGATACCACCCGGTGCCTTTATTCCTGCGGCCGAACGCTACAACTTGAACACTCAACTGGATCAATGGGTGATTGATCATACATTTGACTATCTAAAGCAACAGCGTCAGGCTAAAAACAAGCTCAGTTTCTCAATCAACCTCTCCGGCAAGTCGATGGGCGACACTGCCCTGCTGGAACACATAGTGAAACGACTAAGAAGTGGCGATGTGGATGGAGATGATATCTGCTTCGAGATTACCGAGTCATCTGCTGTGATGTGCCTTTCGACAGCATGCCATTTCATGGAATCCCTAAAACTGTTTGGCTGCCACTTTTCATTGGATGACTTCGGCAGGGGGATGTCTTCCTTCTCCTACCTGAAAAACCTGCCGGTGAACTATCTTAAGATCGATGGCTCCTTTATTCGTGAAATTGTTATCGACCCAGTAAGTTACTCGATGGTTAATGCCATCAATCAGATTGCCCACACTATGCAACTACAAACCATTGCAGAATATGTGGAGAGCCAGCCGATATTGGAGGCACTGCAGCACTTGGACATCGACTATGCTCAGGGTTACCATATCTGTAAACCCTTTCCTATCACTGAGCTTTCGGCCAATATGATGTGGAGCGTGGCACACCCCCAGGGCGCAGACCTAGCCGTAATGGATGGATGTTAATCGTTGTCTATCTTTTTTTATTTGCTCGGTAACATAAAAAGTGCACCCATTACCCATCAGGATCAAGCTGTCTGCTGACAACCCTTATGGTACCTTCTTATGAGCGTGTTGTTATGCCTGCTAGCCAACAATATGTTACAGAGACCACCGCACCCATTACAGCGCCATAACCCATAAAAATTAGCAGCGGAATAAGAATATGCTTTTCATTGTGCACTAATAAATATATTACTAAAGACAGTGATACTGCTCCCATAGGGGTTGAAACCAAGAGCATTATCCAAAAATTTAATTTGCCATATCTTTTTAGGTAACTTACAAGTGGAATGCCTGCCAGTATACTGACTAAATAACAAAGTAATGTTGTAGCGATAAACATGGCGAAATAAATAGGCCAAGCTTGTAGTCCTGTGTAATCTTGCTTTGGCGTATTATCTTCCCCGAAAATAAACACTAGCAGCATATAAGCTACTGCCCCTGCAAATGGGGCAATAATTAACCCAATTATTGGCGACTTTCTCATATGTACCCTCACGAATCATGAAGTTACAAAATCATGACATCACCAACCGAGAGAAAATGCAAGCAGAAATACAAAAAGCATCTACAGCTTTATATCCCCCTCACCCTGGCCCTCTCCCGCAAGGGGAGAGGGGATGCGGGGTTCGAACCCTGGCGTGAACAGGCTATTGGGCGCCACACCGTAAGCTGATGTTTACGATGCGCTCGAAAAGTAGACTCCCTCTCCACTTGGAGGGTGTCGCAAAAGTCATAGGGTGTGGTTCTGTCCCGCCATTAAGGGATGAAATGTAGGATGTGGTGAGGTACGAACAGCATCATTGATGTTCGTGAGCCATCGCACGATTGATGCGGTTCGCACCGCTCACCGCATCCTACGCAATCACGAATTTTATCGCGACGTCAAAAAGAGTGACCTATCGGTTTAAAAATACCATGGAATATCTCACTCAAATATTGGCACATGATCGAAAATCTGCAGCAAGAGGTCTACTATCCATTAGGTAAATGGGCTCTCTATTATCGGGTAATAATGTGGGGTATTTTACTAATACTTCGCATAAATCTACAAAGAATGGTACTAAAAATATGACTGCGCAAGTTTCAGATATCGTTTCATATGGTGGTAGTCAGCTGCATTTGGCCGCATATTCAAATGGTGAACCATTCGATCCGGTAAAGTATGGGTATAGGCCCGTTATGGCTAGTACGGCTTGTTGGAGAGGCTATTTGTGTGAATACAAAATTGAAAACCAGCAGCTTTACCTTGATAAATTACATATAAACCATCAAGAATCTGATACTCCATTTTCCCAAGCTAAGCCGCCGCCAAAACTTAATGGTTCCGATGCATCGATAGCTAAAAGGAGTCATATTGGTCGGTGGTTATTTGAAAATGTCGGTTTAGCCATAGATTACACTGGCGGCTTGGTAGTTGCTCAAGGATTTATTAGAGATTTATATGTCCACATGGGTTTTCATCCAGCTTGGAAGTATGAAGAGGTTTACGAATTGATTTTTGAAAAAGGAAAATTTAAGGAAGGAATAGACTTGAGTTCGAAAATGACAGATATCAGACAGAAAATTGAATCGGAAGATAAGAAAAAGAGTGAGAATGCATCAAGAGAAGAGATTGAAAAGTGGATAGAGGATTGCTTTCGAAGAGATTACAAAAGGTGAATCAGAGTGGCGAGTGGAAAAGTGATGGCTATGTCGTAATACCTCCCATTTTAGTAGCTGCAGAGAATGCAAACCTCACCTTTAGCTGAGAGGTGCATTGTAAGTCTGAGTAGCTCCTGTAGAGATGTTAACATCACGACATAACCGTCAGCTTTTCTTTAACCTAAAAAAATCAGTTGACTGCTCCATTCTAATAACAGGTTTCTGATTTTGAAGAAAATAGCTTCGATGGTTAGGGGTACCTACTGGGTGAATCACGCTACAACGTGAATGGCATGCGTGTGGCGGCACATGGCGGCGTTGCAACCCCTTGGAATAGCGGGCTGTTGCGCGCCTTGGAAAGGGCGTGGCCATTCCATCCTTAGGTCCGTAAGTGGCACATCCCTGCGCCACTCCTCCCAGCGGCGGTACCTAGCGGCTGACCGCTTAGCGTCTTGCTATCATCGTCAATTGGTATGCAGCACTACACTAGTTTTGTGTTTCTTCTGGTATAAGTGCTTTTGACTCCGACAAGCTTAGTAGTGTTATGAATGCGGCTGTACACAACCAAGCAGTGGGTGCTAGTAGCGTGATGGGTGTATCATCCAGCGATGTAAGACCAATACCACTAGAGCTTCCATTGTAATCGTCGTGTGTGGGTATATTTCTTAGCATTAGTTGGTTGTCGTTGCAGGCAATTGTTGTATGAACAATCCCTGTGGAGACTTGTGGTGTGGTATCTGTATTTGAGTCGGTGTTAGCGCCATGTGAAATTATGAATGGTATGTCCTTGAAATAGGCGTTGAGTTGCGTTTTTCCAACTCTGGTGAGTGCAACATAGAAATCATACGCTGAAACGTCATTATGTGTCCAACTAGCTTGGGTGCCAGATATTCGACTGTTCAGATCAGGTGAGATGGTTGTAGCTAGACTGGCGTTAAAACCAAGAATTGAGAATCCTAATATTATAGCAGTACGAGACAGGTTCAGCTTCATCATCGTCTTAATCCTTGTGAATAAATCTTAATATCTTAGGGTCATGCGTTCAAAAGAGCGCGTGCAAAGAAGAAGCAACGTATGTGCCAGGATGATTATTTTTCCTATAATTTACCCACTTAGGTGGCTGGCACGAATCTCATGATGCGATTATGTAAAGTATCTCGACAATAATTAAACATTGAAAAGTAAAAAGAATTTCCCATAAGTGAATTATGGTATCAATTGATTAGGCACTAAACATGTCGAAGAGAGCGATTGGCAATCCGGCAACGCTTCGAAGACAATTCATTCTTCCAATGATGCAATGTCTGTGTAATTAACTGTGTACGTTGACAGGTTGGGCATTCATACAGAGTCTGCTCAGTACGACTATCTCGCTGAACACCTATTTCCACCATCAAAGTTTTACAGTGTGAACAATGCATGACCCTATCTCCGAAAAAAGTTTCAGTTTTTCGATTTGCGTTTTAAGTGAATCTGCTCACTTTACTCGGTTTTTTATCGCAGAGCGAAGCGAACAGCCGCCACTAAAAATTCATCATTCAAAAACGTCAGTTCAGTCCCAATTCAACGCACCGCCAGTCTGATACTCAGTGACACGCGTTTCAAAGAAGTTCTTCTCTTTCCTAAGGTTTGCCTGCTCATCTAACCAGGGCAGGGTGGCTTCGGCACCAGGGAAGGGTTCGTCGATGCCAAGTTGTCTGGCGCGTCGGTTGGCGGTGAAGCGGAATTGGCCAACGTGGTCCTCTTTACAGTAGCCGAGAATCGGGTCGCGCAAAATATATCCAGCATAGCCTATCTCTGCGGCTTCCGCTTCGTCCCACATGTCGCGCAGGGCCTGTTTGTCGAGGGTGATATTCTCTTCTAGTAGGATCTGCTTGACGACACGGATGCCGAAGGAGGCATGCAGTATTTCGTCACGCATGATGTATTGCAACTGTTCAGCGGTGCCTTTCATCAGACCACGACGCTGTAGGGCAAAGATTGGGCTGAAGCCGTTGTAGAACCAGCAGCCTTCAAAGATGGAGGCGAAGTAGATGTAGGCCATGACGAAGTTGTGTAGCTCTTTCGGGTCGCGCAGGTCGATGTCGGCACGCATGATCGATGAGAGACGGCGGTTGGTGATCTGGATCTTTTTATTGATTTCGGGTACGACTCGATAGCGGTTATAGATTTCGCTCTGGTCGAGGCCCATGGTTTCGATGCAGTGTTGGTAGGTCCAGGTGTGCAGTGCCTCTTCATAGACTTGGCGCGCCTGGTAGATCTGTAGTTCGGGGGCGGACATCTTCTCCATGACTGCCAGGCCGATGTTGCGCATTGCCAGAATGTCGGAGGTGGTGAGATAGGAGAGGACGTTTTCGTAGACGTGACGCTCCTCCAGGGTTAGTTTGTGCTGGTAGTCGTGGACATCCTGGGCCATGTTAATGTCCAACGGGGTCCAGTGGTTTTTATTGGCATTGAGGAAGTATTCCCAGGCCCAGGGGTATTTGAAGGGCGCCAACTGGTTGATGTCAGTCATGCCATTGATTACCCGCTTGTCGTCTGGGTTGATCGGCTTTGTCGAGGCAGCGCTATACTCCTCCGTCTGCTCCTCTTTATGCAGTGCGCGCACAGCCTCTTCCACCACATGGGGGGGAGCTGGCTTGCTTTCCTTTGTGGGGACCAGTGTGGTTTCCATGGGGGCTAGCTTGGCAAGTGGGTCGTCCCAGTTCAGCATAGTCTGTTCCTCTCTCTTTTAATCGCTTGGCGCTGGTTTATTGGATGGTGGCCTATTGGCAGGCGTCGCAGTCTGGGTCAAGAATGGAGCAGACTTTGGGGGCCTCGCTGCCGCTACCCCCATGCTGAACCGAGGTCTTCTCTGCGCCGGTGGCACCAATGGAGCGCAGGTAGTAGGTGGTCTTCAGGCCGCGCAACCAAGCAAGCTTGTAGAGGTTATCGAGCTTTTTACCGGATGGCTCGGCCATGTAGAGATTAAGGGATTGACCTTGGTCGATCCATTTCTGGCGGCGAGAACCTGCCTCAATCAGCCAACGGGTGTCGATTTCAAAGGCAGTGGCGTAGATCGCTTTGATCTCATCAGGAATGCGGTCGATGGGTTGCAGGGAGCCATCGTAATATTTGAGATCATTGATCATTACATCGTCCCACAGGTCGAGCTTTTTCAGGTCATGGACCATATAGGGATTGACCACAGTGAACTCACCAGAGAGATTCGATTTAACGAATAGATTCTGGTAGGTCGGCTCAATGGATTGGCTGATGCCGCATATGTTAGAAATGGTTGCGGTGGGGGCGATCGCCATGGTGTTGGAGTTGCGCATCCCCTGATTGAGGACCTTTTCACGCAGACCGTCCCAGTCGAGGCTCTGGCTCTCGTCAACTTGTAGGTAGTCGCCGCGCTCTGCCTTCAATAGTTTGAGGGAGTCGATAGGTAGGATGCCTTGGCTCCACAGCGAACCTTCGTAGCTGGAGTAGCGGCCGCGCTCTGCTGCGAGGTCTGAGGAGGCCTGGATGGCGTAGTAGCTGACGGCTTCCATGGAGCGGTCAGCAAACTCTAAAGCCTCTTCTGTGCTGTAGGCGAGACGCTGTTTATAGAGGGCGTCCTGGAAACCCATGATGCCGAGGCCCACTGGACGGTGGCGCAGGTTGGAGTTTCGCGCTTGGGGCACACTGTAGTAGTTGTAGTCGATGACATTGTCGAGCATGCGCATCGCAGTGGTTATGGTCTTTTTCAGTTTTTCCAGGTCAAGTCCCTGCTCTGTGATGTGGCTGGGGAGGTTGATCGAACCCAGGTTGCAGACTGCGATCTCCTTCTCATTGGTGTGCAGGGTGATCTCAGTGCAGAGGTTGGAGCTGTGTACCACGCCCATGTGTTGGTTGGTGTAGCGCAGGTTGCAGGGATCTTTGAAGGTGATCCAGGGGTGGCCGGTTTCGAATAGCAGGCCAAGCATTTTACGCCACAGGTCGAGTGCCTTGACGGTTTTATAGACATCCATTTCGCCACGTGCCGCTTTCGCTTCGTAGGCAATATAGGCTTGTTCGAAGGCTTTGCCGGTGAGGTCGTGAAGCTCCGGGGTCTCGTTGGGGGAGAAGAGCGTCCACTCTTTCTCTTCAGCAACGCGCTGCATGAATAGATCAGGAATCCAGTTGGCGGTATTCATGTCATGGGTGCGGCGGCGTTCATCTCCGGTGTTTTTGCGCAGCTCAAGGAACTCTTCGATATCAATGTGCCAGGTCTCCAGGTAGGCGCAGACAGCGCCCTTGCGTTTGCCGCCGTTGTGGGCGAGGGCGCTGGTGGTCATGTAGGAGTGGTCACCCTCGACTTTGAGATCATAGACAAAGGGGACCGGATCCAGATCTTTCACGCGGCGCACGCGGGAGAAGAGGCAGTTATTCCAGCGTAACCAGTTGAACTCGGTTAGGGGATTGCAGCCAACCCTTTCGGCGATTTTGGCGACGGCAGGGAGATGCAGGTCATAGGTCTTGCTGACGCTGTCGAAACGGCTGGTTTCGCCATTTTTGCGGTTCCCTGTGTGGGACTGGGCCTGTTCACGGTATTGCCCGGCACAAGGAATACCGAGGCGCAGTAGTTGGTATCGCAGGCCTTCGATTAAGGGTTGAGAGGTATTGGTGAAGCAGATCTCCTTACCCTGACTGATGCTGCCATCGGTCTCGATCAGGCCCTGGATCAGAGCCAGGGTCTGCGATTCGGGTAGGTGCGTGAAGCGTCGAGCGATGCGCTTGTTACCTAGGCTGTCGTAGAGGTCTTCACGGGCAAAGGGAAAGCCTTGTCCATCGTTTTGCACCAGACGGCCTGTGGTGGCATCCCGAGCCACGCCATAACCAGTGCTCCAGCCGATCGCCAGATAGTTGGGGCGCTCGTTTTTATGCCAGTAGTGGATACCCCTGGCCTCAAGGTAGTTACGCACAAAGGCGATGTGGCTCTCCTTGTCTGGATTTCCGGAGACGGCCCATTCGTTTCCCTCTTTGGTGCAGTAACCATCACCGAGCAGGATGCCGTAGAGGTGAATATCATCCTCCTCCAGACCGGGTGCCGGGACAATCTCCTGGGGAATCGCCTGAGCCACCATGTCGCCTGGCCGGACCTGGCCGGCCTCCACCCATTGTGGGCTGACCTTGCCCTGTTTAAGCTGGCGATAACTGCAGCTATTGGCCTGCTCTTTGGGGATGCCCTGAACTACCCATAGAGGATGGCCGGCGGTTACCTGCAATGGGGAGATAGCGTGTTTGACCTCGATCTCGACCATGGGATCAGTCTGGTTATAGGCCATCTGTCGGGTGACTTCGCGATAGACGCCTCGTTGACCTAGGACCAGGTCTCCCTGGTGGATATCCTTAATGGCTTTGACACCATCTGCTGTGTGCACCAAAGTATCGGGTGCGAAGCACTGATTGACCGCCACAGCCGTGTCATTGGCGACTTTTAGAAAGGGAACCACCCCCTGAGATTTGCCATTAGTGCCTTTGATGTGGGCACCAAGGCCACGCACCTGGGTCCAGTCGTTGCCCAAGCCGCCAGCAAACTTGGAGAGTAGGGCGTTGTCTTTAATGCTGCCATAGATGCCATCCAAGTCATCGGAAATCGTGGTTAGGTAGCAGCTTGAGAGCTGTGGGCGCAGGGTGCCAGAATTAAATAGGGTTGGTGTAGAGCTCATGAACTCGAATGACGAGAGCAGGTTGTAGAACTCGATAGCACGAGTTTCGCGGTCGATTTCATTGATTGCCAAGCCCATTGCAACACGCATGAAGAAGGCCTGTGGCAGTTCAAAGCGGGTGCCATTCTCGCTGTGGATGAAGTAACGGTCATAGAGAGTTTGCAGGCCCAGGTAGGCGAACTGTAGATCCCGTTCTGGTTTGATGGCCGTGATCAGGCGGTCCAGGTCATATTGGCCCAGACGGCTATCGAGCAGCTCCAGCTCTTCGGCCTGTTTTAGATAGCTTTTGAAGTAGTCGCCATAACATTCGGCCATCTCAGCTTGGGTGTTGACCTGATTGTCGATGCCAAGAAAGTTTAGGGCTTCGTGGCGCAGGATGTCGAGTAGTAATCGAGCGGCAACCTGGGAGTAGTTGGGTTCCTGGTCGATTAGGGTGCGGGCGGTCATCACTAGGGTTTGAGAGACATCACGCTCTTTTACGCCATCAAACAGGTTGCGGCAGGCGCCTTGCAGGATGCGGGTAGCATCGACTTCTTCGAGGCCGTTGCATGCCTCGGCAACCAGTGCTTGCAGTCGATCAGTGTCGAGTGGACGGGTGGAGCCATCGGCCAGCGTGACATTAACCCGGTGAACCTCGGGGATGCCTTCTGTCTCTGCGCGTTTGGCTGCTTCTTCGGCACGTTTTTGTGCCTGGCTTTCCCGATAGAGCACATAGGCGCGGGCAGTCTTGTGTTCTCCGGAGCGCATTAGCGACAGTTCGACCTGATCCTGGATATCTTCAATATGTACGGTGCCGCTATCGGGCAGGCGACGGGTCAGGGTATTGACCACTTGCTCAGTGAGTTCTTTTACTGTGTCGTGAATGCGACTGGAAGCGGCAGCACTACCCCCTTCGACAGCAAGAAAAGCCTTGGTGACAGCGATGCTGATCTTGCTGGGATCGAAGTGGGTGACCTTGCCGTTGCGACGAATAACCTGGATACCGCTTGTTGCGCTGGCTTGGGGCTGTTGTAAGGGCTTCCGCGTCGCAGGCGGCTTGGCCACTGCAACGGAAACGTTGCTATCGGCTGCTTGTGTCACCATGTTCTCTCCTGATTTTGCTCACTAGCTGCCATTGCGGTACGAGCTGACGTATCTCGCTAAGGCGTTTGTATGTTTTTTTGATCTGTTTGGCAGGTCTTTGCCCAGTACTGGTTGACCCTATCTGTTTTTGCTGACGGTTGCTGATAACCCGGTTGATAATCCCGTTATCGAAAACAATAAACACAATATATATCCTATTTGCATGATGTCAACCACAACATGTTGTGCATTAAGTTGTGGAAAAGAGGGGGTGGTTCTGTGAGCCGTTTGTGGATAAGTTCTGGGTTCTTTTGTCTTTTTTAAAGAAATCATTAGCTTAGGCGAAGGGGCAATATTCTTTCACAATGGGGATCTATGAAGAAAGATTTTTGGGATAGTGGGAGAAGATTTACAATGTAGGAATCCTATTCGTATTAGTTGTTTTTATGGTGGCTTGAGAGGTGGAAGGAAAAGGGTACTAGCCTAGTGTGGTAGGACAAAAATGTTGGCATCCAATGGTAGAATGAGTATGGTGTAGATCCGAGGTATGCTCGGAAATAATAATGATTAATTTACCAAAGATGAGGAGTTGTTTCGATGCTGGTAAGCGAAATAATGTCAAAATCACCGAAGACGGTGTCTCCAGACGCGAAACTTTTAGAGGTAGTCTCTCTGATGTGTCTGTTTCGCTACAGCGGCCTACCGGTCGAAGTAGATAACAAGCTGGTTGGAGTCATCGCTGAGAAGGATGTTTTGCACCGGATGTTTCCAACACTTGAAGAGGTCATGGATGGTATGTCCTCTCCTGATTACGATAAAATGATGATGCAGTATAAAGATGTTGTGCATCTTAAAGTATCTGATGTCATGAGCACGACGGTCATCACTGTCAGCCCCGATATGCATATATTGCGTGCTGCAACGATTATGGTGCGGCATAAGTTTCGCCGTATACCTGTAGCGGATGGCGGACAGCTTGTAGGTATGCTTAGTCTAGGCGATATTCACAAAGCGATCTTCCAGGCAAATCTGGCCAAAAATATGTGTAAATCATAAATGTGTTGGTGAAGTTGGCTGGCCTGCCACACAAAAAAATCTGCATGAGAAAATCTATCTTGGCGGGTTGGCTATTAAGTTTATTGGGGCCGGGGCTATCCCTCGCCGAACCCGCGAATGAGGCCATGCTTGAGTATGAGCAGGCATTGAAGTTAACTCCAAATCCAGATAACGGGAAGCGAGTCTATCGCATCTGTGCAGTTTGTCATACGCCGGAGGGGTGGGGGCTAGAGAGTGGCGCCTATCCTCAGGTGGCTGGTCAGTTGCCGACCGTATTGATCAAGCAGTTGGCGGATATCCGTGCCAGAAATAGAGATAATCCTACCATGCGCCCCTTTACTGCACCGCAACTTCTTGGAGGCGCTCAGGAGATTGCCGATGTTGCTGCCTATGTCTCTCAGTTACCCATGACTCCTCATAATGGGGTAGGAATTGGTAACGATCTGGAGTTAGGTGAGCAACTCTATAAGGACAACTGTACTGAGTGCCATGGTGATTATGGCGAAGGCAATCTGGAGGATCATACTCCTGCCATCTATGGTCAGCACTATCGATATCTATTGCGTCAGTTCGAGTGGATTAAAAGCGAGCGACGCAGAAATGCAGATAGGAAGATGGTGAAACAGATACATAACTTTACTCATCGTGATATTCAGGCGGTACTGGACTATGTTTCACGCATTAAACCAGCAAAAGAGAAATTGGCAGAGCCTGGTTGGCAGAATCCAGATTTCCCGAAATTCGCACGTCCCGTGAATTTGCATTCCGGGGCCGGCTACTCAATCGATCAGCGCCCTTCTCAGCCAGAACGGGGCCAATAAACCTAAAAAAGCGGGGTTTAGCCCCGCTTTTTTGTGCTTCAGATATCTGAGTTGCAGATAATTTACATAAATATATCGTTAGTGATATTGGTAAACCAGCTATGTGCATAGGCCACTTCTCGTGCACGCATTTCTGGTGTGGCATCGCTTGGGGAAAGACCACCAGATATCTTGATGATCTCGGATCCGTCTTCTGCCAGTTTGTAGACCGCTGCTATGGAGATGCCCCAATCCTTACCGACGATGGAATAACAGGTATTCACATAGGCGGGTGTACCTGGCTCCTGACCATTCAGTAGAGCTGCGATACTTGCGGCACAGACCTTTGCTTCGGAGTTTGCTGCATAACCAGATTTCGGCATGCCCTTAGCAATCGAAGCGTCACCGATAACATGGATGTTTTTATGTAGCGTGGATTCGAAGGTATGTAGATTAACGGGGCACCAGCCGCTGTCATTGGTTAGTCCTGCAGTAAAAGCGATTTTGCCTGCCTTTTGGTTGGGAATAATATTTAGTACGTCCGCCTTGATGGTATCCTCGAAGCCAGTGGTGACACTCATTGCGCCAGCGTCAACCTTGACCACAGCATTGTCATTGGAACCCTGAGCACTGCCACGCCAATCAATCATCGAGTTATCGGTCTCATAGCCGTAGAGTGCTTTCCAGCCCTGAGTGAAAAGGCCCATTTTAGAAAATTTTGGCTTGGGATCAAGGATGATGATCTTTGACTTGGGTTTGTGCTGTTTCAAGTAGTATGCGATTTGGGAAGCTCGCTCATAGGGTCCTGGGGGGCAGCGAAAGGGATTACCAGGTGGTGCTATAACCACGGTACCGCCATCCTTCATCGCTTCGAGCTGTTTGCGCAGAGTGATCGTTTGTGAGCCCGCTTTCCAAGCGTGTGGAATGGTTTCGGCGATTTTGGCATCATAGCCTTCCAGGGTCTCCCATTTGAAGTCAATGCCTGGAGCTACGATGCAGCGATCATAAGCGAAGCTTTGGCCGCCAGCGGTTTTAATAGTTTGTCCTTTGGGGTCAATTTCGGTGACAACATCGTGGATTACTTTGACACCGTGCTTGCCAAGACCGCTGTAACCAAACTTAATGGAGTCGATGCTGCGGTCGCCACTGAGTACCTCATTGGACATGTAGCAGGTATAGTAGTCTTTGTTGGCCTCGATCAGTGTGACCTCAATGGTTGGGTCGGCGATACGCAGGTATTTGGCTGCAGTTGCACCACCAGTACCACCACCAATGACAACGACCTTCTTGGAAGCTCCCAGGGCGATATAGGGTGTACCTATTATGCTGATGGCGGTTGCTGCGCCTGCGCTTTTAACAAATCCTCTTCGGGTAATCTTCATATTCTTCACTCCCCTCTTATTGCTTGCCTTGGGCGTAGAAGTTAAATAGCGCGTCGATTCCGGCATCGCCCTTTTTCTTCAATAGTGCATTAACTCTCTTCTTCATTTTTTTCGTAATCTCGCGATTGCCCGCTTTGAAGTCGGCAAAGGTGTAGCGAAGATAAGGTGTCAATTGGCCCATCAGTATGCCGGAGTCATCCTCTGATGAGGTGCCATTGTCGGCATGACATTTTTCACAATATTTGTCATGTAGTTTGGCACCTATTTTGGCTTTTTCTGGATCAAAGGGTTGCGTGGCTGCTACGAAGGGCTGTTTACTGAAATACTCGCCCATGGCCTTGATCTCATCTTCAGTGTAACCCTTGGCGATACGGGTCATGATGGTAGCGTTCATTTCATCATCCTTGAACTCTTCCATGACCTCTTCAAAATAGACGGCAGAAATACCGCCAATACTTGGGGTTGCGGGGCCGGCGCTGGCACCATTGGTACCATGACAGCCGGAACAGGTATTGGCCAGCATGCTAGCGCTGGCGCCAGATAGCAGAGGCTTTTCGTCAGCAGCGAAAGCTGCGGATGAAGCGCTGAGGGCGAGTGCACCGATCAGGCCTTTCTTTAGAGTATTGTACGCCATGTTACCTCCTTTGGGTGTGAAAACAGGCTTACACTATATTGATAACAGGGAGCCCAACGCGCCCTGTCATTGCTTCTTTATTTAAGAAGGCTCGAAAGTGAACTGTTTTTCTTTTTAACAGCGATATCCGCTGCTGTATGACCTTCATTATTTTTATTGGATTTATTGGCATGGTACTGCAGGAGCAGTTTTACCATGTTATCTGATTCTATGTTTGCTGCTTCCATTAATGGCGTGATGCCATCATGGTCAGCCAGGTTGACATCGGCTCCCGCTTTTAGAAGTAATTGTGTGATCTCAAGTTCCCCCTGGCCTACGGCCCAGAGCAGAGCCGTTGCGCCATCGTTGTCCTGAGTGTTGATGTTGGATTTGCACAGCAGCAGGGTTTTAACTGTTTCAAGGTGACCTTTGCCGGCGGCCAGAATTAAGGCGCTCAAGCCGTTTTTATCCCGGCTGTTTAGGTCTGCATGATGTTTGCAGAGCATGGCGACAGTTTCTGCGTGGCCTTTTTCTGCGGCCATCATCAGTGCATTTCTGCCATGTTTGTCAGAGGCTTTGGGATCGGCACCTTTGAACAGCAGTTGTTCGACTATGTCGGTGATACCATAACGAGAGGCGATCATCAGGGAATCCCAACCCGAGCGGGTTCGATCATGTAGGTTGGCACCCCGCTCAAGTAACAGAGCGGTAAGCGCTGGGTGTCCGTTCTCAGCGGCGAAGGTGAGTGGCGTACAGCCTGCCACAGTACGTGCATTGACATTGGCGCCTCTGTGTAGCAGCAGAACAACAGTATCCAAATTATCGTTTTCAACCGCCATCATAAGCGCATTCTTGCCAAATTTATTTGCGCTGTCGACCGAAACCCCTTTGTCTAGTAGCTGGGTGATGGTTTCAATATCTCCCACATCAGCCGCAAGCCTTAACTCTTTCTCTTCCTCTTCCTCCGGGCTTGCTGCCTGGAGTGATGTGATGAGGAGCAGTGTGAGCATGGTAATCAACAGTTTGGTTGTTTTCATGCTATTGCTCATCTGCTGTTTCAGGCTCATCCGGTTCTTCATGAGCGATACCCGCATGACAGTCGATACATGCTTTGCCTTCGTCCAATGCCCGTGGATGGCGTTTTCGTGCGCTACGGTCCTGCAAGCTCAAATCCATGTTGGTGTAGTCATGGCAGGAGCGGCATTCGCGAGAGTTGGAAGCGCGCATCTTTTTCCAGACTCGGTTGGCCATATCCCAGCGGTGGGCCTCATACTTTTCTTTTGTATCGATGGTGCCGAGTATTTCGTGATAGATATCTTTAGCAGCCATCACTTTGGCGAGCATTTTTGGAATAAAAGGTTTGGGTACGTGACAGTCGGAGCAGGTTGCTCGTACTCCTGAAGCATTTTTGAAGTGAATAGTCTCTTTGTATTCTTCGAGATTGACCTTCATGGAGTGACAGGATGTGCAAAATGCCATCTCATTGGTGTACGAGAGACCCATGTTGAAAAGCCCGGTAAAAACCATACCGGCGACAAAGATAAGTCCAGCCAGAATTATCGATATCTTACCCACAGACTGCTTCGCTGGGCGATCACGAAACATACTCCATCCTCAGTTATAAATGGAAAAGCATTCTCTTTTTCTTATCTTATTTGCTTTTTCTTCCCCCTCATGTTTTTGTTATAGATGGGGTATTATTTTGCTTTTTTAGATGTTACGTTATGTTGTTTATTAATGCAAAAAATGTATTGTAAACAATCGCATATAACATTATTAGTGGAAACTTATGGTTGCTTGTATTGCTGTTGGCATTAACAATTTTTTCTGTGTAATTACAGCAACTATTTCGCAAGCTAGAGGCTCAATTGTAGGACACTTTGACGAAGATGAAAGGTGCGGTTTGTCCCTCCCTTGTTCAGAGCCACCACACTAGAGCCTTCAGGCTTAGCGGGAGTAGTTCACCCTAACACCCATCGGCGACGAAAGGGTTTGATTTGCGCTCCTCGCCAAATGTGGATTCCGGTCCGTGGCCGGGGATGAATACAACATCATTGCCGAGTGGCCATAAGCGTTCTTTGATAGAGCGTATCAGCATGGCATGATCACCTCGGGGGAGATCGGTTCTGCCGATGGAGCCACTGAATAGCACATCGCCAACTTGTGCAAGCCGAGAGCCTTGATGATAAAAGATCACATGGCCCGGGGTGTGGCCTGGGCAGTGGATCACTTCCAGTACTTCTTCTCCTATCTGGATTTCGTCACCATGCTCTAGCCAACGATCAGGGGTGCAGTTTCTGCTGTCGCCAAAGCCGAACATCACAGCTTGTTGTGCCATGCTATTTAGTAAATAGGCGTCCTCACGGTTAGGTCCTAAGATCGGGATCTGTAATTGCTGCGCCAAATTCATAGCACCGCCTGCATGATCGAGGTGTCCATGGGTGAGCAGGATCTGCTCTGGAATCAGCTTGAGATCGCTGATCAGTTTGATGATTCGTTCGTTATCTCCGCCTGGATCGATAATCGCCGTATGACGAGTTTTTTCACACCAGAAGAGGCTGCAATTTTGCTGGTAGGGGGATACTGGTATGATTTTATACTGGATCAAGTGATCGTCTCCAAAGGTATCTTGGGTTGGGTTTTAGTAATAAGTGCCACTTGATTGATTATCCTTGATAAATTCTCCATTTTTTAGCAGAATAGCCCGAAAACCCTCGCCCAATGCGGGCGGAGATGAAAGGGCTAATCAGGCGTAGCCTGATTTTCTACATACTTACGCAAGGTCTCAATCGTTGCTCCACCTGCCGAACTTGCAAAGTACGACCTTGACCACAAAGCGGATGATTGGCTT
>JARRQF010000008.1:0-27442 GCA_037382065.1 Candidatus Thiodiazotropha sp.
CCAGGATACTGCGTTGCAATGCTTGAAAAGGGCGAGCCATTCCCTGCGCATTGCGCCTTGTCTCCTGGCCTGAGCAGGCTTCTATCATCGTCAATTTGTATGAAGCACCACACTAGTTAGGGCTGGGCAAATAAATAATCATGCATGATCTATCAAAATTCCCCTGTTGCGCCACGATGCATAATATCCAGAATATACTCTTTAACCTTTAAGGACTCTTCCTTAAGTTCCGGAGGCAGAGGCGTACCGCCATAGATCATCATGTCCATATTCAAGGTAATCAACCATAACTTTCCCTGCTGATCTTCAATCATAGTAATCCGACATGGCAGATAGGCAGAATAGGCGTCAGAGTAATCGAGCATCTGGGCAGCAGTTAGAGAGTTACAAAACAGGAAGATCTTCACAAACCGATAGTCACTCCCCATCTTTGCCTCGATATCCTTCGACAGAGGCAACTCACCAACCTGTGACATATTATGTTCGTTAGCGACAAACTTCATAGTCTCCTCAACCTCTTCCGCCGATAACCCCTCATCAACAGGTACCTTCCAAATGCTCGCTTCGGCAGCACTCTTGCCCTCTCCCAAGTTCTGAGCGAACTGCAGAAACACGCCACCCGCACCAGGATCGAACCCTTCTATAGCCTGATAATATTTTACATAGCCAACTGCCACGCCAATCACAACCAGCAGTCCAATTAAAGCTAATAGATTTTTTATTACCCTCATCTCTCTCTCCAAAAAGATTTTTAACACCGAATATGGCCTATTGAATAAGGCTCTCTATATAATTTTTATTATTGACATCCTCGCCGCTCTAAAGAACGGCGAGCTTAACGCGATCCACACTATTCATCCCTACCCTGAACGATGGGTCTTTTCGCACAGTTAGGTAATATATTGTGGATAAAGGGCTGCGGTAAGAGCATAAAACTCCTTGCTACCCTTTCCCCTGGGATCTAGCTCATAGACAGCCAACCCTTCGCTGAAGGAGCGGCGAAATACGGTTCTCTGACAAAGACGGTGCTTAATGAATAGAACATCAGGCAAAGTTACCAAAGCAGCAGCAGCCTCGTCGGACTCTCTGATAGCACGATGGGTATCAGCCCTATTGATGAAGGCATATAATTCAGGACGTTCACCATCAACAGCCGTATCAAGGAAACTTAAAAACCTCTGAGTCGACCAGATATCCGCCTGGGAAGGTGGCACTGGAATCACCACCCGATCGGCCAGCGCTAAAGCCGATTTCATCGCCTCGATATCGGCTGTCCCTATATCGATCAGAACTTCATCATAACCAGCAAGCTTATTACGAGTCAGAGCCGATCCATTTTCTACTTTTAGAAAGGGTTCGTACCCCTCCTCTGTGCGTACTTCGGAAACATCACTCAACGTTGCCTGAGGGTCCGCATCAATAACCAGTACTTCAATCTCCGCCATCTCCAACCAGACAGCCAAATTAAAGGTGACCGTACTTTTGCCAGAGCCCCCTTTCAGACTACCTATTACTGTTATCATACACGCCTCTTTTATGTAACATATTAGCGGTCAACTGCAGAACCTAGAATTATATTGAGTACTGGTTGACATCCTCGCCGCCCTAAAGAGCAGCGATTCCTACGGTGCTCAAACATTAATCCACGCTTGAGTCACTTCAGTGGGTTCCTGCTGCTGACTGTTAGCAAATCACATGGACACCTGCAGTGTCCGCGCTATTCATCTCCTCGCTGAACGACGGAGCTTTTCGCACCTTCCGGTAAGCGGTCATTGGATGCCCTGAATAACCCTTCGATAGTTTAACGACAAACAGAGCACTATAAAACCTTTTATACCCATAAAAAATCAGTTGATCACTCCACTTTATGACTAATTTTCCTGAATAATTGTTTGATGGACCTGCTCACCTATTGGATGAATCGCGCTACAACGTGAATTGCACGTCGGTGGTGGCACATGGATGGCAGTTTGGATAAGTCCAAATCCGGGCATCGCCGTTGGAAACCCGTCCTTTGGACTCGTGCTTATTATTTGATTAGCGCAGGTGGCGCACCACTTTCCCTACTCAAAGACTAACTCGAGAAGCGGAGTGCCCTGAGTGATCGCCCTCCATCCCAAGGGCAGTTCCGTTGGGCGTAAACTGGACGATGCGCTATCCATCTCCACCCAAGCTATAAACGCTATGGGTGGAGAGTTTCGCACGGATTGTTAAAAATGAAATAATAGAAAAACCCAATGTGTCCAGTAAAGAGCTATTTCCATCGCCTAAACCCTACTGTTATTTTAACCTAATACCTCGGCGAACTGATTTCTTACGTATTGGAAAACTGGCCACATTGGAGGCTTCCTTTGTAGTCGTGCTTTTGGCCTCAACGCTCTTTTGCCCATTCCCCTTCTTCTCAACGGTACTCGCCTTTTTCTTCGCCCTTTAGCTCTTGCTTGAGTCCCTTTCAATGCTGGCTTTGATGTATCAAGTACCAATTCAACAGACGCTGCCGCGATCGAAGGCTCCTCACTCTGCGAAGGAGCAGAACCACTATCAGGAGGAGCCATACCACCCGTAGCCGGGCCATTATTCGAAGAACCACCCTGAGGTTCTTTACCGCCTGCCGTTGTTGCTCGCGCTGGCTGATGTGCCTCTCTTGCTTTTCGGCTTAGTCTCTTAATAAGCTGCTTGAAGAGTAGAAATATTCCCTTGAGCAGGAAAAAAAGCAGACTAACAATAACAACTATTTTACTCCAGACCCACATCGGCAATGAGGTTTTCTTATCACCATTTTTCTGTTCTGTTTCCATAGTGGACTGAACAGGCACCTCAGGTATTTTTTCGGATAACGGCAGAATATGCGCGCCTCCAGCCGGATCGTTAGCAGTAGCAACTTCAATAATATCCTTGCTTGCTGCAATACAACCTAGTGGAATAACAATTAGGGTGAGTACAGTCGATACCAATACCCCTGAAGCAAGCGAGATCGCCATACCTTGGAATATCGGATCGAAAAAGATCACCGAAGAACCACAAACCAAGGCAAAAGCGGTAATCATGATTGGTCGTGTTCGTGTCTTGCACGCCATAATGACAGCATCGACAACAGAGTCTCCCTGCTGGACTCGATGGATTGAAAAATCGACCAATAAAATCGAGTTTCGAACAATGATGCCAGCCAAAGCTATCCAGCCAATCATTGAGGTTGCCGTGAATTCACCACCCCAGCCCGCCTGAAAAAAGACAAAATGGGCAGGTATAATGCCCAGCAGGGTTAACGGGATTGGTGCCATAATCAGCGCTGGTATACGGAAATTCCCGAACTCCCAAACCACCAGAATATAGATCAATACCAGAGCCACAGCAAAAGCGGCCCCCATATCACGGAACGTTTCGAAGGTAACGGTCCATTCACCAGCCCACTCAATAGAGGCGACTGAGTCATTCTCTGGAGCACCTAGCCAATTGGCGTCGACAGATGAATTGCTTGGTGCAAGATAACCATCTTCACTTAGTAGATCCTGTACCTGCATCATGCCATAGACGGGTGCGGCAAGTTTGCCACCAACTTCAGCCACCACGTACTCAACATCCCGCAGATCCTTGTGATAGATGATCGGATCTTCAAAGACCTGTTCAAAATGCCCCAGCTCTCGTAGAGGTAGGGTCGCACCACTACTGGACTGAATCGGCAGATCCCCTAGGCGCGTTATTTCAGAGCGCTCAGCAAGGGGGACCTGCATCATGATATTAATCGATTCGTGTCCGGCCCGCTGCTTCACGTCACCCAGTGGAGAACCACCCAGGGCCATCCCCAGATTGCGATTAATGGTATCCACCGAGATACCCCGTCGCACTGACTTTTCCGCATCTACGGTAAAGTGCCAGTACTGATAGGGATCGCGCATATAGTTATCCACATCGCGCAGACTCTCAGTCTTTGCAAAATAGTCTGTCAGATCCTGAGCTACCTGACGCCTGACGACATCACTCGGGCCATGAACTTCTGCAACGACAGAGCGTAGCACTGGTGGACCAGGCGGCATTTCAACCACTGAAATCTTAACGCCAGATTTTTTGCTCAGCTTTGATAACATCTGTCGGGTCTGAACCGCTATCTCATGACTGGTTCGGGCACGTTCGGTCTTATCTAACAGTTGTACTTGCACCTCGGCCTGCCAGGGTTTATCCCGAAGATAGTAGTGCCGCACCATGCCATTGAAGTCAAAAGGACGAGCAGTGCCCGCATAGACTTGTACTGCGGTAACTTCGGGCAGAGCACGAATTTTCTCTGCCATCCGATGCGCCAGATTAGCCGTCACAGGTAGCGCAGTACCCTCAGGCATATCCACCACAACCGCAAATTCTGGCTTGTTATCAAGTGGCAGCATCTTCACTGCCACCCATTTGAAATAGAAAAAAGAACAGGTAACGAGAAAGGCACCCCACATAAACATTTTGAATAACCGAGCCTTGCGTGGCGACTCAATCATCGGCATAAGAATGCTTTTAAATATACGTTCAAGCTTCTCCGACTCCTTATGCTCACGCTCACCGGCTACTTCCAGATAGTGAATGGTGGGCCTTAACCATTGGGAGATGGTCAAATAGGGCGTGAATACAAAAGCGGCAAACAGAGAAATCAGCATGGCAACCGAACCCAATGCGGGTATCGGTTCCATGTAGGGTCCCATCATACCGGTCACAAAGCCCATCGGCAGCAGTGCGGCAATGACAGTAAAAGTAGCTAGAATTGTTGGATTACCCACTTCACGAACTGCGTCAACCGCAGTCTCGATATCGGTTGAGCCCTCCTCCAGCCAGCGACGATAGATATTCTCGACCACCACAATGGCGTCATCCACCAGAACACCAATGGAGAAGATCAGGGCAAACAAGCTTACCCGGTCGATGGTATAACCCATCACCATGGCACTGAATATGGTCATCAGCAATACCACAGGAATGACCAGCACCACGACAATAGCTGGACGAAAGGCGCGGAATGCTCCAAGCACCAATAGGAACACAAACCCGGTCGCGACGAATAGCTTAAAAATCAGCTCACTAACTTTATCATCCGCTGTCTTACCATAGTTCCGGGTGATGCTGACTTCAACATTATCTGGAATCAAGGTGCCTTTGATAAGTTCTACGCGCTCCTTGATAGCATTAGCTACTGTAACGCCATTGGACCCCGCTTTCTTAGCAATTGCCAGAGTGATAGCAGGCACACCATCAGCTTTGATCTTCAGGTCACTGGCCGCTCCGGTATAGAAGCCAACGAGTTGTTTGGCATCCTCTGGCCCCTGCTTTACCCGAGCTATGTCATGCACATAGACAGGGACCTCGTTATGTGTGCCCACAACCAGGCGATTGATATCTTCTACATTTTTTAAAAATGAGCCAGTTACTACAGAAAAACGGGTACTGCCTGTCTCTACTCCACCAGCCAACTGCTCCGCATTAGCTGTACGTATGGTGTTAGCAACCTGGTCGAGACTGATGCCATAACCGGCAAGACGTTCTGGGAAAACCTCAATGGTAACCTGCTCTCTGCGACCGCCCACGACGAACCCGTTACCTGTATCAGGCAGCTCTTTGAGCTTCTGCAGGACATCATAGCCCAGCATACGAAGCTGGCCGTCATCCACATCCGGCGTGCCATCCTGGTCGAAATCCTTAGACCAAAGCGTCAAAGTAACAATCGGCACATCGTCTATCCCCTTAGCCTTCACCAAAGGTGGCATGACACCAGGAGGGATCAGATCCATATTGGAATCGATTTTATCGTTAACCTTAACCAGAGACGGCCCCATCTCCTCACCTACTTCAAACTCGATGGTGACCACACCACCACCTCGCTGAGAAGCAGAATAGACATGCTTCATGCCAGGAATCTCCGACATGATGCGTTCCAAAGGATCAATTGCCAATGAGGCAACCTGATCCGCTGCAGCACCAGGATACTGGACAAAAACATCCACCATGGGCACAGAAATCTGTGGATCTTCCTGGCGTGGCGTCATGACAAGACCCAGCAGCCCCATTAGCATCATGGCTAAGAAAAACAGTGGAGAGAGAGGAGACTGAATAAAAAACCGAGCAGCTCGTCCAGCTATCCCCAGATGTGCTTCATAATTGGGGTCTGTGGAATGGAGCTGATCGAGGTTGTCGTCGTTCTGGCTCATATTTGATCCCGAAACAGTGCAATCAGGCTGGCCATATTATTGGCCATAGCCCTTATATAACTAGGAACCGGAAGAGAGCGTCGCCATTCCTACTAAGCTCGGCCTATACAAGTGTAGGTGTTCTAAACTAGTCCTAAACTAGATTCTCATCCGAAAAATTAACGCTGGGGGGATGTCCAACCCGTACTGATATCAAGGGGAGGATTCCGAAGTATCTTTTCTCCTGCCTGTAGTCCGGAGAGTACCGTACTGAAATTACCTGGCAACGTCTCACCCACACGAATCAGTCTAAGCATCGGTTTTCCATCCTCTTCTACCACATAAACACCAGGCAAACTGCCGTTATAGCGAATGGCGCTATTAGGAATGATAGGGTTGGACCTGGCTGGTGCACTGTAATCGGGCACTAACACTTTTGCGTACATACCAGGTGCAGAGTATCCCTGCGGAAGATCGAACTTAATGGTCACAGTATGTCGCTGAGCATCAGCCATAGGAAATATCTGAGCAATCCGTACTAGCACAGGTTTATTGGCACCTACATCAAGTTCAGCATATAACATCATTCCTTCATTCAATCCTGGACGCAAACGCCCTGGAACATCGACCGTAATCTGTAGATACTCAACATCCGCATATTTCATCAAAGGTTGACCAGGTTGCACTGAATCCCCTACCTCGACAAATTTTTTCATGATCACACCATCAAAAGGCGAGAGACTTTTAGCATCTCGCATTTTAGCGTTGATCGCCCGGATCTCAGCCTGCACCCGATAGATTGTGTTCTGCGCCTGCTGAATATTGGTACGTGAAGAGAAGATATCAGCACTACGCTCGGCACCCTGATCCCGATCACTAAAGGAATCTCCCATTGGACGTGTAAACATCTGATCGAACAGATTAGGTATCCCCATACCGCCCATGGAAGATTTCGACTTTGGCGACCAGAGTTCCCGGTTGTACTGTACACCAGCATTACGTAGTTGGGCATCGGCATTGGCTAACTGAGCCTGAGCTGCCTCACGCTTGGCTTTCAACTCACTGTCATCCAGCTCTACCAACAGCTCCCCTTTTTTGAATGTGTCGCCCTCAATGCCAGCAAGAAAATTAACTCGACCTGGCAGCTGTGCTGAAAGCGTCACCTCTCTATAGGGAACCACGGTACCGCCTAAAGAGACATTGGGAACCCCCTGAGTCTGCTGTACAACAAAGTAAGGATCTTCCTCCCTATTTGTCTGGCCATATAAACCACTCACTGACAGTGAAAAAGCCAAACCAGCAGTCAGTACCATTGCCTTAAATCTAAAAGCCATTTTTTACTATTACCTAGTATTAAAAATCGCGAAGTGAAGGAATACCGACACCCAAAAACGTATTAGACCCGCCCCATCACAGCGAAACTTTTGATGAATGGCCCCGCCATGCGTGGATCTTTCACCATCGAGGAGTAGTCACCAACAACAAATTTCATCTTACGGGAGGTGAAAGCCATACCAAGCCCCATCATGCCAGGGGGTTTGGCCATCCATTTACGCCATTGATCCTCAGAAGCACGGATATCCCAGTTCATTGTCTGGCCGTTGTATGCTTCACCACTGACTGCTTTGCCATTTTCCACAGTCAAGACACCTTTCGGGTCGGTATCACCCTCAAAGCCATATCCTATAACACTATTGAAACCTATTTGGGACAAGGCATCGGATAATTCAGGCTCTGCATTCCAGTGCGTTACAAACTCATTCATCCAAGCGTCCGAAAACAGCTCTGCCATATTTTTAACTCCTCAAAATCTCAGATTTATTATTTTATATTGCGGGTATAAAGATAACCCGACTTGGGAACTTGTCAGTATCTATGAAGGGCCCACCCATTGCAACCGAGAAATTTAGTAAGAAACCTCTTAAAATCATTTATTTAAGCATATTAGCGATTCGTGATACTCCATTAAAAATCAATAAGATATCAGGCTCATTGCCTGGCCATTTTTACCGAAAATCCTTGCTATTTCAGATGTCATATTTTTCAGCATATTAATTTACGACTGGAATCTCCTAAACTGCTCACCGTGATTATCAAAAACCGATGTTCAACTACCGATTCTAGGTTAAAATGAGCACCAAAAGGAATCAGTGCGGCCTTGGATTGTAAGCCACGCCTTGATCAAGAACACTCTAGAAGCCCTGAACACAACCTATTTTTAGTTGTCGGGTATAAATATAATTCACTCATCAAAGGAGTAATCAACCATGCATCCAGCCGGACAGGTCATAGAGGCACGTCTTAAATATCTTGAAACACACCTGGAACAGGAAAACCCGATTCTCCTTAGCACAGTTCAGAGTTTTCGCATTTTGGATTCAGTGGCGTTTAAGATGGGGCTACTCGAAGGCGATAACTCATTCGCCACGCAGATACCTTGGTGGCCATTGATTTCAATCCTAGGAACCTTCTCCGCCGGCAAATCAACTTTCATCAATAATTACATCGGCAGCAAGATACAACGCTCTGGCAATCAAGCGGTCGATGATAAATTTACCGCAATCTGTTACAGCAAAGAGGAGGTTGCCCATGCATTGCCAGGAGTCGCTCTAGACTCTGACCCGAGATTTCCCTTTTATCAGATGTCAGACGAGATCGACAAGGTCGCTAAAGGAGAGGGTGACCGAATTGACTCCTACTTGCAATTAAAAACCTGCCCAAGCCAGAAACTGCGCGGTAAGATCTTGATCGACTCTCCCGGCTTCGACGCTGATGCGCAACGCACCTCCACTCTGCGCATCACGGATCACATCATTGATCTCTCCGACTTGGTATTGGTCTTCTTCGACGCTCGACACCCTGAACCTGGTGCCATGCAAGATACCCTGAGCCACCTCATCAAACGAACCATTCATCGTAATGACACAGGTAAATTTCTTTACATTCTGAACCAGATCGACACCACAGCAAGAGAGAATAATCCTGAAGATGTGATTGCGGCCTGGCAGCGAGCACTTGGTGAGCACGGCCTTACAGCCGGTCGATTTTACGCAATCTACAGCCCTGACGCCGCCATTCCAATCGAAGATGAAGCCTTACGCAAACGCTATGAGATCAAACGCGATATCGATTTGAATGAGATACACGGTCGCATGGAAGAGGTTGAGATCGAGCGAGCCTATCGCATCGTAAGCGCCCTTGAGAAAACCGCCAATGAGATTGAGGAGCAGTGCGTCCCCTTAGTCACATCCGCCTTACAACGTTGGAGAAAAAGGGTCCTGGTAAGCGATACGGTATTGATGGGAGGTCTCTTGTTAGGTCTGTTGTTCTTCTCCATCAATGCTGGTGACTGGCAAGGGTTTGACTTCAAGCCTACCTGGCTCCCCCCTGATACAAACCCATTCATACCTTGGGTCATGCTGGCACTGCTGGTTATGATACTAGGAAGCATCCACTTCATAGTGCGTGGATTAGCAGCAAAAACGTTATTAAAAGGTCTGCGCAGGCAGGCATCCATAATAGGCCTCAGAAGCAACCCTGTGGGGTCATTCATTCGCAGCACCAAACCCTGGCGATCGCTTTTTAACAAGCGGCCTGTAGGATGGGGTCGCCGAGCACGCAAAAAACTACACCATGTAGTACAGGAAACCGATAGCTATATTCAAACCTTAAATGATCAGTTCACCAATCCATCTGGTAGCGAGAAATTACTCTCTCCTGAAGAGCCTGATGAAGTGAAAACAGTAACGGAAGTTACTCCAACAGCTCCCTCGCAAACGGTTTGATAGCAGCTTTTTTAGCTGACAACCCTCAGGGCAGCACAAGCTGTCCTGAACTCATACTATTCAGTATCATAGATTGAGAATTATTCAATGCAATCATCTTAAGGGATTTAAGCGCATGACACATACACCAAAACACCAATCAATAACTCTGCTTCTCGGGCTATTCTTGGGTCTTTCTGGTTGCACTGAAACATACACGACTGAGGTTGCGTCAGAACAGGAGATATCCACATCAAGGGGTAATTTTTATGGCAATCTGAATATTGGTGATCAATTTGGCAGTGCTATTGCCAACATTGGCGACATCGAAACCGATGGTGTCACTGATCTTGCTGTAGGTGCTCCATTTGATGATGATAATGGTACTAACCGAGGTGCTGTCTGGGTTCTGCTTCTTGATAACGATGGCAAGGTGGATACCTACCAAAAGATATCCAGCAGTGAGGGAGGATTTGAAGGTGCGCTGGATGATGAGGATCACTTTGGTAGCTCAATTGCTGAACTTGGCGATCTGAATAGTGACGGTTTTCTGGATATTGCCGTTGGCGCACCATTAGATGATGATGGAGGAACTGACAAGGGAGCAATCTGGATCCTGTTTCTCAATGGCGATGGCACTGTTCAGTCGCAGCAGAAAATCTCAGCTAAGGCTGGTAATTTTACAGGTAATCTGGATGCAAATGATCAGTTTGGACACTCTTTGGCCAACATTGGTGACTTGAATAACGACGGTGTCACGGATCTCGCTGTCGGCATGCCTTATGACGACGATGGAGGAACGGACCGTGGGGCGATATGGATACTTTTCATGAATCGTGATGGTACCGTTGACTCAACACAGAAAATATCCTCTGCCAAGGGTAACTTGGAACGTCAGCCGAGTAATGGAGATCACTTTGGAAGTTCCATTACGTCGCTTGATGATATCGATAAGGATGGAGTTATCGATCTTGCTGTTGGAACAAGTGGTGACGATGATGGCGGCAACGATCGAGGAGCAGTCTGGATTCTATTTATGAAAAGTGATGGTACGGTGGACGCCATGAGACGAATCACACAAACCCGTGGAGGATTTGATGGAGAACTTCACAATGGCGACCAATTAGGCAGCTCAATTGCCAACATTGGTGACATCAATGATGATGGTAATAACGACCTTGCGGTTGGTGCAAACCTTACTGACGATGGCGGTACTGACCGAGGTGCAATCTGGATCCTATTTATGCAAGGTGATGGTCAGGTTATCTCATCCTCAAAAATATCTAACACCAAGGGTCGCTTCGATGTCAATCTCAACGATGGCGACCAGTTTGGCGGAGCCATTGCTAATATTGGAGACCTGGATGGTGATAATCATAATGACCTGGCTGTCGGTGCGAACCTAGCTGATAGTGGTGGTGATGACAAGGGGGCTTTCTGGGTGCTTTTCATGAAGGCTACGGATTCACATATGGACTATAGTGGCGGTATATTTGGCGGACTACAGTCTCCTAACCATCGGCCAGGACAGAACGCCACTCTAACTCATTGAACCTAAAAAAATCAGTTAACCGCTCCATTCTAATAACAGGTATCTGATTTTGAAGAAAATAGCTTCGGTGCATGGATGCACTCGTGTCGCGGGCACATGGATGTGCAGGAGCGACCCTTGCCCTGTACCACTACAAACGCACCCTTCACCCTGCCCAACTGATCTTTTTAGGTTAAACCGATAGGTAACTCTTTTTGAAGTCGCGATAAAATTCGTGATTGCGTAGGATGCGGTGAAATTCGATCGCAACTATAGGAGTCTTGGATTCACTGAGTTTTGCTGGGCAACTGGTAGTGTTTCCGCTTATTGCAACCTTTTTGCTTGCAATCATACATGGCGTTATCTGCTTGGCTATAGAGCTGATCCAGCAATTCTGTCAGAGATAATTTCTGATCGTAGTCCCGTGCTAAGGTTGTAATCCCGATACAGGCTGTCAAGTTCATACCTATACCACCAGGCCCAACTTCCACACTTGGTAAGCGTTCCTGAATGCGCTGGGCCATCAGGTCTGCCCCTTCGCGCCCTGCGTCAAGCAACATGATGGCAAACTCTTCACCTCCAACCCTTGCTACAATGTCTCCGCCTCGCGCCTCTCCTTTCAATACCCGAGCAATAGCACCTAAAACCTGATCACCAGCCAAATGCCCCCACTGATCATTAATGAGTTTGAAATTATCGATATCGATTAACATCAGACTGCAACTCTGTTCATGGCAAATGATCCGGGATAATTGCGCCTCAGCCTCATGAAAAAAGTAGCGACGATTGTATAAACCCGTCAGCTCATCGACTACCGAAAGCTGCTCAAAACGCTTGCGCATTTTATGCTCTTCATTCAGCGCCTTATCTAGTTCATAGGTACGTTGTTCTACGATACACTCAAGATTATTCAACATCCGGTGATTGTAGATAATCTGACCAAGACAACTACTAAAAAGACTCAGTGTATGCTGCTGCCATGGCTCAAAATATTCTGGCATAGGATGTGAAGCATTTAGTACACCCAATACCTGATCTCCCATCTTAATAGGCGTGCTGATCAAAGAGCCAGGTATGTCGCCACCAGAACGGCTGTTCAACACAAAATCACGACTCTGAGAACAATTACGACAGTATTGCAACTGGCCGGTTTCATAGGCGATGCCAACAATACCTTCACCCGGCCTAAACGCCATACTTTTCTGTGGAGCCCTCTCCCTAAATGTCCCGGTAATCTTTGAGTGAGACTCCTCCATACTCAGCCTTGCCACACAATTTAATAATTCACCTTCAATACAATACACCGAAGAGTTATCCAGATTCTGATAGCGTATAAGCTGTTCCAGTGCCTTTCTTATCAGCTCCTCTTCGCTGATATTGCTAAGATTGATCTGAGATAGCGCACGTAACGCAGAGAGAGAGTCCAGCAAGCTGAAAAAGCGCTCCCTTAAATCCATTGATGTTTGGTTAAAAGAGAGATCCACAGAATACCTCGATCAATTAGCCAACATGGCAGCAATGACACTAATCTCTTCTCTCTTCTGGAGAAAACGTGTCTTAATGATATCGATGGATTCAAACATCAACCCGCAACAATCCTTTAGCCCCTGCGAAAACCGTTGCGAGGCATCTTCATCCAAGAGTCCAACTTTAACCCATTGAGAAACCATGCCCACTAGAATAACTTCTCTCAATAGCGCTGTCTTCATGGTAATGTCGGCATTCTGGGCAATCACTTGAATGATTAACTGAGGAAGATGCCAATGGTCTGCCAGCAAGGCTCCAGCTTGATAATGATTAATACCGATGATCTCATTTTCCAAGTAGAGGATATCCAACTCAGATTGCTTTTCTGACGCCAGCAGCACCTTGGCATATTCCTGAGGAAATTCATGTACCATCACCAATACACCGATTTCAAGGAGCAACCCTGCCAAGTAAATAGCGTCAGGATCAAGTGGCTCTTCCAGTTCTACAGCGGCACTCAACTGCCGGGCAAACATGGCAGTGGAGAGAGAGTGACTCCAATAGCTTCTCAAGTCGAATCCATGACACGCCTTAGTCTCAAAAACACCACTTACGGCGATACTGAAAGCTAAGCTCTTCACCATATTCAATCCCAGCACGCGGATGATGGCATCTTCGACGGATAAAACAGGAATTTTCTGTCCGAAATAGGCCGAATTGGCAAGTCCGACCAGCCTGGCAGCGAGCCCTGGATCCTGATTGATGATCTGGGCAAGGGCTTCCAAAGAGATTGTTTCATCCCCCATTAGTCCAAGCAAGCGGGTTGCTGTCGCCGAAAGGGGAGGAAGATGTTGCAGGGTCAGCACTTGCTGATTTGCATATTGAATAGGGGGCATGATTCATTCGCTTAATGTAGTTTGAGTATGTTCCTTCTAATCTCTCTTAACGGCTGTAAATACTCATTTGCAGTTTCATAGGTGGCATCTTGCCCGGTTTCCCTGTTTTTATCCAGTTTGCGCGAAAAACCCTGCCATTCAGAGCAGGGATGGATAGCGCAGACGCGCCAGCGCCCTGTTTGTTCGGTGTCTGCTCTATTTTATGACAAAGACCAAATAAACGTGCATTAAGAATAGACAGTGGCTGACGGCCTGGAAAGCGGAATTTCCCTATCTGGTAGAGTCACCCTCGCAAACCTTGCGGCAGGTGAATAAGCATCTGCATTCGGTAATACCCGCAAGGACTATCTGCACAAAGCCTCACACACGATCAGCAAAAACGAATAAAATTCATTAATTGATTAAGTATTTTATATTAGTGTACTTGATACACTAACCATTCCACCGTACAATAGTCTCCCTATCTATCGTAAAAAATATTTTTTACTCGCCTATTTATTATGAAACGACTTCAGCGTTACTGCTACAACTACCCCCACCCTGCGGTAACAACCGATGTAGTACTATTCACCATCCAGATGAGCACCCTCTCCATACTGCTTATTCAACGAAAAAACCCACCTTTCCAGGGAATGTGGGCACTCCCAGGGGGCTTCCTGGATATCACAGAAGATTTGGAGTCATGCGCCAAACGAGAGCTGCAGGAAGAGACAGGGATCGAGGGCGTCTATCTTGAACAACTCGGCACCTTCGGCAAGCCCGATAGGGACCCAAGGGAACGGATAATCAGTGTCGCCTACTTCGCCTTAACCCCTTCAGATAATCTAAACCCGAGGGCATCCAGTGATGCCTCCGAAACGGCCTGGTTTGCCATTAGCCAGCTACCTGGGCTTGCATTTGACCACGCTCAAATCATCCAGCGAGCACGAGAGCGGCTGATTGCCAAACTCGGTTACACCACAATCGCCTTTCAGATGTTGCCAAGCACTTTCACCCTCAGCCAATTACAATCTCTGTATGAGACCCTACTAAACGAGAGGCTGGATAAACGTAATTTTCGCAAGGGCATACTAGCCCGCGATATTATTCGAGAGACCGGTGAATACTCACGCCAGGGTAGTCATCGTCCAGCTAAGACCTACCAAGTGATCAACCCGGCACGGGTTGAGATCATCAAATAGAAGATGAGACTTTCATGAATGTTCAATCCTTAAAACTGCCACTAATCAAAGTTCCTGACCATCCACAATGGCCAAGCCTGACAGATCAGGAAAAACAGCAGCTCAAAGCACAGATTAGTGACAAACTGGCACAAAGAAATGCTGTACTGGTAGCTCACTACTACACAGATCCAGACCTTCAATCTCTTGCCGAGGAGAGCGGCGGCTGTGTCGCCGATTCACTTGAGATGGCCCGCTTCGGCACTGTCCAAGACGCCGAAACTCTGGTGGTTTGTGGGGTCCGCTTCATGGGTGAGACATCGAAGATTCTAAACCCAGAAAAACGAGTCATTATGCCCGACCTCAGAGCAACCTGCTCACTGGATGAGGGCTGTCCCGCTGATCAGTTCAGCGACTTTTGTGATGCCCATCCAGACCACACCGAGTGGTCTACGCCAACACCAGCGCCGAAGTGAAGGCCCGCTCAGACTGGGTAGTGACATCGGGTATTGCTCTGCCTATTGTTAAGCATCTGGCCGCTCAGGGGGAAAAAATCCTATGGGGTCCAGACCGTCATCTGGGCAGCTATGTGCAGCGCATCACGGGAGCCGATATGCTGCTATGGCCTGGCTCTTGTGTCGTTCATGAAGAGTTTAAGGCAGTCGCTTTGGAACGTACCCGACGACTGCATCCGCAAGCAGCGGTATTGGTCCACCCTGAATCCCCAGAAAATGTCATTCAACAAGCTGATGTTATCGGCTCGACCACAGCCCTAATCAAAGCTGTTCATGAGATGAATAACCGGGAATTCATTGTTGCCACCGATGGTGGCATCTTTTACAAGATGCAGCAGATGGCCCCAGAGAAGGTGTTAATCGAAGCCCCCACAGCAGGAGAAGGGGCCACATGTGTTAGTTGCGCCCATTGTCCCTGGATGGGTATGAATGCTCTACAGAACCTAGATCAGATACTGGATTCTGACGAAAATCAGATCGAAATCGAAGCAGAAATCCGCGAACAGGCGGTCATCCCAATTCAGCGTATGCTCGACTTTGCCGCGCAACAGAGTGTCAGCATGAAGGACAAAGGCAACGCCTGACGTAATAGTGGCAGGGTTTTTCGCGAAAACTGGATAAATAACTAAAGCAGCAATTTTTTCTAGGTTTGACTAAACTTCCAGCTAATAAAGCCGCTCACAATAAAGGAAGAGACCCATCGGCCACTGTAGAGAGCGGACGACGATTATTGATAACCTTATTAAAGGGCGATCCTGAAAGCAGAATGAAGGAGACAAAGATGAATCCCGAAACCTATGATGTCTACTTCGCTGGTGCGCTGATCAAAGGCAGCGATCCCGAAAAGGTTAAACGAAAAATTGGGGCTATCTTCAAGCTAAAGAAGGAGCGTCTGGAGCGTCTATTCAGTGGCAAACCGATGCCGATCAAACATGGTGTTGATATGGATCGTGCGGTAAAGCTTCGAGTCGCCTTTCGCGATGCGGGAGGATTGGTCGATATTGTACCTGCAGGGCAGCCAGCCCCCAAACCCAAATCGGCACCTGCGCCTCGTCCTACTGTAAACAAGCCACCTGCCAAGCCTACTCCAGAAATCACCGAACTGAGCCTGGCGGATAAGCCGATGGAGATACCTGCTGAGCCCCATAACACTGACATACAGGTGCCCGAATACCCTCTCTCCCCGGAATCAGGTTTTGACCTTTCGGATTGTGCCGCAAAAGTCATCCCACAGGCGCTGCCTGATATCAGCTCCCTTGATCTTAATAAAACTGACAATCCACTGGATGAAACACCCGCTCCAAAGCCTCTTGAAATCGACACGAGTACTTTAAGTCTCTCACCTTCCAACGAAGATAGTCTTGAAGAGCACCAAGCAGAAGTCGAGGCAGCACCGCTACCCAATCTGGATCATCTGAAAATTGTCGATATTGCAGAGGAGAAACCTCAAGGAAAAGCGCAATTCAAACTAGCTGACGACTAGAAGAGAGGTCTGCAACGGAATCTCATTAGAAATCCAGATAGGTCTCGAGAGACGATCGCGTTGCTTCTGAGAGTCCCTTCGCCTCTTCAGGACGCCCAGTATCCAAAACACCATCAATTGCGCCGAAAGTCCGCTTGGCATAGAAGCGTAACAGCAGACGCTCTTTGTCATCACTCACCCAGAGCTGAACCTCATCACCCAGATCGCCGCTATCTGGATCGATCTCCCGTAACACAAGCCGAAATGCTGCCCGGTTCCAACCGTCACAGACCAACTGCTCCTGTTTGACATCAACATGAATATTCTCGATCTTTTCTCCGGTGTAAGTAGAAAAAGTGATCGTTCTTCCACTCTCCAAGGGCGAGTTTCGAAGACGGTAATACAACCCCATATAATCCAATGCATCCGTATCTCCGATATCTTGGGCTTGCTTCTGGATAAGCGCTGACCACTCCTCTTGTGACAGTGATGTGACTGGTTGCAAATGGATAGGGGGCGTTTGGAGTTCGGACTCAGACTTGGACTCTTTACCCGCCTGGTAGTGATAGGCGTACCTTGAATCCCAATCAAACCAGAAAAAATCTTCACTCTCCTCACGAGTTCTCAGCGACTTCACTACGATCAGCGGATGTAACTTCTGTACATCCAACCAACTTCGATAGTTCAGTCGCACTGGATAGAGTAGCTCCGCCTTCAAAAAAGGCTCTGTGGTGAGCTGCATGGTAGTGATATAAGCTGATGTGTCGGCGACCTGCGCCATCTTCTCCTCTACCTGCAAGGTTAACTTGGCAATTGTCAGTTCAACATAACCTGTAATCAAACCTCGAAACTTCAATGTATATTCCAAATGCTCACCAAGAATTGGCAAAGAAGCCTCTACTCCAGTGGCCACACACCAAAGTAGAGCCGTTAAAAATAAGGCTTCAATTCGCAAACTCAGACTCCTCGCTCCTGACACAAGGGTTGCTCAACTATACTTAGGGAGGCTACCAATCGAGTAAACCAAGTAAAGTTGGTATGTTTCTCGCAGAATAGTGATTAACCATGAAAATCGCAGCCAAATGCGTCAATTTTTTGTCTTGAGAGGAATTTGTATCATGATTAACCCCGTCAACAGCGATAAATCTATTACTGCCACTACAGACAAGTCGGGGCGATCTCAAGCCAGCGTTAAAATGGACAGAGTGGCCACAAGTAACACAACGCAACAGATCCAGACTACAGAGACCCATCGTCAAACACTTGACGTAGAAAATGCACGCCAACTGTACCAGATGGAAAGCCGTCGAATGGATGCCACCTCTGCCATAGACACACCACAACAGGCTCGCTCACTGCTGGACTCGATTGTGCAGCAATTCACTGCCACACCGGAGTCTGCCGCCAAAGCCCAGGCAGCTCACGTCTCCACACCGATTACCAACCTGCTGGAGGGTGCGCCAGCTTAGGACTTAGAAATATATAGATATCAGGAATCGTCTTGGGGTTCCGTCTCTTTTCCATATATGGTCATTTTTAAGCGAACGATCTCTGCTCTGAGTCCAATAACCACCAAAACATCTCCAGCATCCAAGCAGTGATCGATGCCGCTATTGGTGAAGATTAACTGATTGTGCAGCTCAAGATCGACCACACCCAACACAATCAGCTTATACTGTTCATCCAATTTAAGACCACTCAATAGAGTGCCCGAAATAGGCGAATGCTTAGGAATTTCAATCTCTGCAATATCGATATGCTCACTAAAGACCGTACTCTCCAACATTTCCACCAGATAGGGTCGCGAAATCAGCTCATGCACCCGATGACCACTAATCTCATAAGGATCGATTACCTTCGTTGCTCCTGCCGCCAGTAAGCGATCACTCGATCCTTCCGACTCAGAAACACAGATAATCTTCAGTTTGGGATCGAGCGCCCGTGCAGAGAGAGTAAGAAAGAGGTTTTTCGGTTCCTCTGAAAACAGACAGAAGATCATCTTCACACCATTCCCGATCCCAATAGCCTTTAACTTCTCATCGTCGGTATAGTCGACCACACCAGCCTGTAACCCCTTGGCCAACAGGGCTCCCACTTCATCTAGGTCATTACTGTAGAGATAGACCTGGATGCCACGCTCAGCCAACTGTATGGAGACCTCGTGACCCAAAGCGCTACAACCAAATATCAGGGTATCGCGACGACTCATTAGAGGGTACCCCTTTCCAGGCAATCATGCAGATGCCTAACACTATATTCATGGCCAAAAAGCACCAGCAGGTCATTGGCTTGCAGTGTAAATTCCATTCCCGGATTAAAGTAAAAGAGGCCATCTTGCAGAGTAAAGCAACTAACACCCTCATCACACATGGCATTCCCTTGACGTATCACACCAAACAGGGTGAGCTTACGCTCTTTAAAATCGATACTTCCCAAGCTGCGACCAACCAATACCCCTCCATTTTTTATTCGCACCGCCTCGATACCCTCACTGGATTGCCCTGTTAAAAGACCATAAATAGCCTCAAAAGCCACCGGCTGTCCCGCATATTCGGCAGCAATCAGGCCAAAAACTTCATAGGGAGCGACACAATACGAAGCACCAGCACGGTAGAGTTTATTGATATTCTCCCGATGATTAGAGCGGGAAATGATCTCCATTTCGGGGTTAAACTGGCGTGCTGTCAGGGTGATATAGACATTCACCACGTCATCCCCCGTCAGACAGAGCAACCTTTTTATCCTGGTATCGATACCCAGACTCAGTAGCAAGTCGGTGTCTTCTCCATTACCAAGAACCGCCAGATATCCCCGTTGCTTAGCAAGTTGAGTATGTTCCTCAAGGGAATCCACTATCACAAATGAACAGGTATCTGCCGACAACCGGTCAGCAACCACCTGTCCCATACGTCCGAAACCACAAAGAATCGTATCGATGTGCTTACGCTCTACTTCTGAGAAAACCCGATGGGCGCGAATTTCATGGATCTTCTCACCGAATGCCGAGACAATGATCGAAGTAAAAAATGAGATTACCCCCAAGCCAGCGATAATCAGCACCAGCGTGATAAGACGTCCTGCTGTAGTGTGAGGAGTGATATCACCATACCCCACTGTGGACATGGTAACCAACGCCCAATAGATACTGTCGAAAAAGCTACTGATCTCTGTCCCATTATGTTCAGATTCGAAAAAATAGATCGCAGTGGCTGCAGTAAAGGTGATAAACGCCATAAAAATGAACAGAGTCATCAATTCAACGTATTTCTCTGACAATACCTTAACGAATTCGCTGATACTTCGGGTATAACGAAATAGCTTAAACAGCCTGAACAGGAGGAAAATGCGTAGAAAACGCAAAGGGCGGTAGCTGGGAATGATCGCTAGTAGATCAATAATCGCAAGCGGCTGAACCATATACCTCAGCTTATCGCGCAGGGCGCACCATAGCGCTGGCCAGAGGTGAAAGGGTTCATTGATGAACTCAGCTCGCTCGTAGTGCTCGATAATTACCTTATGGCTATCATTGAAAATCCAGAAGCGCAGCAAATACTCAATAATAAAAATAGCTAGCGCACCCAACTGAATCAGATCGCCCAGGTGACCCAAGTCATGATTCACCTCGTAGATCAGCAACCAGACACTCAGCAAGACCAATGAGATCATAAAAAGATCGAAATAGGGACGGATAGGAGCGCGAGGGTTCTCCAGAAGATTAAACGCTCTACTTTTAAGCGTTTTATAGCGAACAGCCCCTTCCAAACTGTAACAATAATTAATAACTCGCTGGGAAAATCGCATGAGATGATAGCTATTCGGCTCAATTCCAATTCATTTGCTACCAGAACCTATCGGCATCAGATTAAAATTCTGGAGGCTGTTAAACAAGCCAGGCACGCCAGAATTTCTCACAATTTAGGTTCAACTGCGGATGATATCACCGAAGTCCTCCAGCCGGTGCTGGCTCCAGTTCGATGCGTTCGCTATCAGCTACAGAGACTTCACGGCCATCCAGGGTCTCGAAATGGCGATCCGCCACATTCCCACGCTGAGCCGTGTAACTCACACTTCGTCCCGATTGGGTATCAATCACCCTCACAGTGACCAGACGATAACTATCTTGCAGCTGTATGGCAAAATAGAGGGCGGAACCGGATAACATCAGACCCAGCAAGCCATAACCAACCCATTTGATCACTTGATTGGGCTGCTTCTGTATGGCTGGAGTAGGATTATCGGCCACAACCACTTTCGCAATCCGTTGACGATTGCGAATCACCAGCCAGACCACGCCAATCACCGCCAGAGTCAGTAGTATTTTGCTAAACATATCTGGAAAATCCTAGTGGTTTGTTAAATTCATATTTGAGGAATAGCACCATTACCTTAATAACCAAATCATTAACTAAGGAAACACCGCAGCGAGACTGGAAAAATGTGTTGTAGTCACCCTCGTACCTTGCCTTGTCATCCAGTGGTGTGGTGCACTATTGGCATTATCAAACAATAATCGAGCAACAGCAGGCACCCTATTAGCCAACAACATAGACTTGCAGCCTCTGTGGTGAACGATTTACTATCCCTAACTATGCCATACATAATACATATCTCATTCATCCTTTGCCTGGTACTACTATCTGGGTGTAGCAAACCATCTGAACCCACCATCAATCTGTCTCGCGCCGTGAATATTGGCGATATTGATCAATTAGAGCGCAATCTCTATTGGGGGGCGGATGTCAACCAAGTTGGACCTAATGGATTGACGCCATTACATATCGCCGCCCAGAAAGGCAGCCTGATAATGAGCAAAATCCTAATCAAAAATCAGGCTAACCTGGAGTCTCTCGATCCCCAGGGACACACGCCAGTGCTAAAGGCATTACTTGCCCGTAACACAATCATCGCTGAGTACATGGTAAAAAGTGGAGCCAAACTGGACCCCGATAAAGCACTCCATATAACCACGGCACTAGGCAGTGCAGACCGAGATGTCATCGACTTTCTGGTTAAGCATGGTGCCACACTCAACAAACCAGACAAACAGGGCAACACGCCTCTCCACACCGCAATCCTCAACAACCAGCGAGTTGCGGCAAAATACCTGATCACCCGAGGCGTCAACCTGGACATTACCAATCAGGAGGGCTTGACTCCCCTCGCTTTGGCAATTAAAACAAACAACCAGGATATCATCCGGATACTGAAACAGTTTGGCGCTACAACAAATCGCTGAGATCAAGCTTTTAATCAACTAACCAATGGGATTTCCATACTATCATGGCAGCAACACCAGATGAGCTCACCATCACTTACACAGAAGACGGCATTGATGTCGTAAAAGAGTTAGACAAAGTCATACTCTCCAAGGGCGCATGGACCACGATCATATTCCAGTTTCAAGATTGGGACAGGGCTAAGGAAAAATACAGTGCTGATAAATTCACTATCCGCCGCTATCAAAAGCGCAATGGTGAATATATGCAGAAGAGCAAATTCAATATCTCCAGCAAGGATCAGGCAAAAGGCATCATCGATGCCTTGCAGAAATGGACGGCAGAATAGCAACTGGGGCAATAGGGGTGCAGATTCGTCGATTTCGCGACTGTGCTCTGGCACCCTGCCTTTTGCTTATGCGCCTTTGTCGGCCAAAAGGCCGACCTTCCACCCATCACAAAGAGTAACATCCCTTTCTGATTGAAATTACAGTGGTGCAACCTGCTCCGCCCAGGCCAATAATTGAGGAATTAGTGCCTTTTTTTCCGGTGCCAGCAAAGAATCAGCCTCCAGATTATCAAGTATCTGAAGATATTCATCTAAGAAGATGCTTCCCCCTCCATCCGCATCCAATAAACGGGATTGACGAAACTCCTCCCAGCGCTGCAGCTCCTTATCATTCAGCAAATCCGGCCAGTTTCTCGCCCGGTAACGAAACAACATCTCCGGCAGTCTCGGATCATCGAAAACCAGAGGAAAGTCAGCCAATTTGGAGGGATCTGTTTGGATGATCTGATCCATACGAAGCCGATCATCCCTGGAGAAAAAGCCGCCTGAGTAGATCGCTAGATCGGGATCACTGACCGCTTCAAACTGACGCTGCCCATGAACCTCTTCTATTTTCTTTATAAAGTCCATCTGATTCAGCAACTTATTACGAAATACCTCACCCTGAACAATATCGATTGCCCAACGTTCTGCGGCTTCGGGGGTTAAGGTATTCAGCGGCACAACAACGGGGCACTTATTGATATGCACGGTTTTCAAAGGAATCCTCTCACTCCCTTCGGGCAGATCTGACGAGGGTGTATAGAGCCGTTCACGGATCTGCTCACTGCTGAGACCAAGAAATGCCTCAGGGTCATACCGCAGATCATAGACGATCACCCCATTCGGATTTGTAGGATGCCTCAGCAGAGGCATCACCATGGCAATACAACCTTGTGCAGCAGGGTACATTGATGAGACATGTAACACGGCCTGACGACTTTGTAGATTCAGGCGCTCCGCAACCACCTGTTTCTGACGGCTATTGAACAGATAATTATAAAGCTTTGGCTGACGCTGTTTGATTAGTCTAGCCAAACCGATCGTCGCATAGACATCCGACAAAGCATCATGGGCTGAGACATGCTCAATGCCATTTGCCTGGCTCAGCATATCAAGCCGAAAACTGGTTACGCCCTGATCACTCTTTGGCCATTCTATGCCCTCAGGTCTTAACGCATGGGCCAGACGCGCCATATCGATGATATCCCAGCGTGAAGAACCACTCCTCCACTCTCTGGCATAGGGATCATAAAAATTTCGATAGAGGGTGTTGCGAGTCACTTCATCATCAAAGCGCAGGCTGTTATAGCCCACACCACAAGTCCCCGGCACCGCCAGTTCCTGGTGGATAGTTCGAATAAATTCTGCTTCATTTATACCCTCGCTCAATGCCTTTTGAGGAGAGATCCCGGTCACCATACAGGCCTCAGGCTGAGGCAGCATATCGTTACTTGGTTGACAGTAAATCACCAACGGATCACCGATCGGGTTAAGCTCTTCGTCAGTACGCACACCCGCGAACTGAGAGGCTCTGTCCCGACGAGGATCAGCACCCCATGTTTCATAGTCATGCCAATAGAAGCTAAATGTCATTCCATTATCCAAATAATTAGTTCAAACCATCTCAAATCGATTTAGCTTAAAGTCAACAAACTATCAGATGAGAACGGGATGATATTTTCTAGTTGGCCTGATTCAATCTTAGCGGGCCAGTTTGGATCAGCAAGTATGGCACGGCCCACTGCAACAAGATCAAACTCACCTTCCGCCAGTCTATTTTCAAGCAACGCTACAGAGTTTGGTTGCGCTGTAACTTTTTCTGAAAACATATTAAGTGAAAACGGCTTATCAATACCGACACTACCTACAGCAATCACTGCTTTTCCTGATATTTTTTTCGTCCAACCAGCGAGACTTAATTCCGAATCAGAAAATGCAGGCTGCCAAAAACGTCGCGTACTGACATGAAATATGTCAACACCGGCGTCAACGAGTGGCATAAGTATTTGTTCCAATTCAATTGGAGTATGCGCTATTTGAGCGCCATAGTCTGTCAGCTTCCATTGTGAAAACCGAAATACAATAGGGAACCCGTCTCCAACTGCGTCACGAATCGATTTAACTATTTGGCACGCAAAACGTACACGATTTTGTATACTCCCGCCATATTCATCCTCTCTTTTATTACTCTTGTGCCAGAGAAACTGATCAATGAGATAGCTATGAGCGCCATGAATCTCTACACCATCAAATCCCATTGACTTCGCATGGATTGCCGCTTCACAAAATGCCATAATAACATCATGGATGTCAGATTGTGACATACCTTTTACAACTTGACGTCCATTCTCAAATAGATCCACCGGACCAATACTCAGCATAGCCTCATTGGGTGCTGTACCCATCTGGCGAGATGGTCCTGCATGCCAGATCTGCGGCATAATTTTCCCACCTGCTTCATGAACCTCATCAACCACATGCTGCCAGCCAGCCAACGCTTCTTCTCCATGACATGCAGGGGCATCTGGAAAGCCATTGGCTGTAGGATGATTGACAAACGTACACTCTGTTATAATAAGCCCAGTTCCACCCTCAGCGCGCCGCCTATAATATTTTGCTACCTCTGGGGTTGGGATATTTCGAGGAGATTTCCCTCTTGTCATAGGGGCCATAACAACCCTATTTGAAAGCGATATATTGCTGGTATGAAAGTGCCTAAATAACGCAGTCGCTGATGAGCCAGTCAAAATAACATTTCCTTTTTTCAGTCACTATTCCTAATTATTAAGGCACTTTTAACCTAAAAATATCAGTTAATTGCTCCATATCTAATGGCAGGTTCCTGATTTTTTTAAAATAGCTTCGATGGCCATGATCACCTATTGGGTAATGGTGTCAGGTTAACAACCTAGGCTTGTCAATATATGACACATCGAGTCCTTTTGGAAGTGCCGCATCGCCTCAATTGACAATCTTTTTATAGACACATGAATGACTAAGAAGTCTCTTCAAGATGAAGATGGCATATATTATAACACGTTGTATAAATTTAAGGCTGATGGTGAGATTCTAATACGATAACCAGTCAAAACCAGCTCTGCTTTACTAGTAATCTTTCAATGATTTCTGGGATAAGTTGTTAATCGGACACCGTTATTCAACAGGCAACCATGGCCATTGAAGCTATTTTCTGTAAAATCAAGAACCTACTATTAGAACGGAGCGATCAACTAATTCTTTAGGTTAAAACATGTGGGTGCCGTGATACACTACCAGCTTCTCTATCTAGTTAATAAACTATCGAGTGAGTTGTGAAGCAATCTATTAAGGCTGCCCTATTTTCAGGTCTGGTTTTCCCTGGAGTAGGACATTTCTATCTAAAACACTATCTCCTCGGGGTTATCTTTGCCTCGGCATCTCTCGTGGCGACGGCCTTCCTTCTCACACCTATCATCCAGGTGGCGCAAGAGATTGCAAACAAAATAGCTACCGGCGAAATACCCCTTGATGCGGGTACCATCAACAGCCAGATTACACAGCAGGTAAATAATATCGCCTCATCTGCAAGCATTGCCTTATGGTCATTAATTAGCATCTGGCTGATCGCCATAGGTGACTCATATCGCCTCGGACGTAAGCGAGACCTCAGTTCTTTCTAAATCAGAACATAAGTATTAGGGCCTTGGAAAAAATTAATTACCCAATCCTGCTGGACGCGACCTGCGCCTTGATCTAAGTCAATTGTTCCATCACGTTTACCCGTAAAATTTCACCACGAAGGAGATAATCCTTCGTGGTGAAATAGATTGGCTAAGCACACTGGAGAAAGTGCGTTGTGCGGCATCCAGCCAAACCCGAGCAGCGCTCCCTACTGATCCTACCCTCTATGCTCGCATCCAAGAGCAACATAAGCCAGAAACCCATCACCAGCAATCAAAGAGTATACAGGTATCGATGTATTGAGCCTGGGGGATGGCCGCTGGCGATGATACCTATATGTTTAACCTAAAAAAATCAGTTGACCACTCCATTACTGATAGCAGGTGTTTGATTATGATGAAAATCGCTTCGATGATTATAGTCACCTACTGGGTGAATCACGCTACAGCGTGAATGGCACGCTTGTAGCGGCGCATGGCGGCGTTACAACGCCTTGGAATAGCACGCTATTCCGCCTCGTTGCGCCTTGCCCTGCACCACCACAAGCGCACCCTTCATGCTGTCCAACTGATCTTTTTAGGTTTAACATTGAGGATGGTCACGACTCCATTCGGGAGCAGAGTGGTAACGATCAGTTGGTCTTTGGGACTGATATCGAGGCCGAGTCAATTGCACTACGTTGAGCTTATGGGACTCGTCGAGATACCCACTCAATCTCAGAAAGCGGCAGGCATTCGCATGACACATTTCATGATAGTGGTGTAAGCTGCGCTTACGCTACTTTATATGTCCCTCACCCTGGCCCTCTCCCGCAAGGGGAGAGGGGATGCGGGGTTCGAACCCTGGCGTGAACAAGCCCTTGGGTGCCACACAGTAAGCTGATGTTTACGATGCGCTCGAAAAGTAGACTCCCTTGTGGGATGGGTTTCTGAGTATTCTAGCCCCATGGTGGATATCCTCAGTGATATACAGGTTTATCTGATCTTTTTTATTTATCGTTGTTCTTTAAGAATAGCAGTTGAAGTGGAGTTGTTTAGGATGAGATTAACCTGGATCAACTCACGTATGAGACAATAATGACTGAAACTTGCGCGGTGAAGATATTAATTAAAAGCGACAGAGCGATAATATTGTGGGAAACGCATTATACTCAGGATACTAAAAATGTATTGTAGAAATCAATCAAAAACAGGCTAACGCACTCTATGAACGAGCTAAAAGTCAATCTATTAGATTTTTCTAAGAAGGAAATATTTTCTGCTCTGGTTCGATGGAACTCGTC
>JARRQF010000009.1:0-32108 GCA_037382065.1 Candidatus Thiodiazotropha sp.
CGGCAGGTGGAGCAACGATTGAGACCTTGCGTAAGTATGTAGAAAATCAGGCTACGCCTGATTAGCCCTTTCATCCCCGCCCGCATTGGGCGAGGGTTTTCGGGCTATTCTGCTAAAAAAATCAGGAAGAAGGTAAAATGCCTGATGTTGCCAGCCAGTGCCGGTCATTGCCTGTCACTCCCACTCAATAGTCGCTGGTGGCTTGCTCGAAATATCATAAGCTACTCGAGAGATTCCTGGCACTTCGTTGATGATCCGGCGCGATACCTCTTCGAGGAATTCGAAGGGCAGATGTGCAAACTTAGCTGTCATGAAGTCGACTGTCTTCACAGCACGCAGGGTCACGACATATTCGTAGCGACGTGCATCACCCACAACACCGACTGACTTGATTGGCAGAAAGACGGTAAAGGCTTGACTCACTTCGTCGTAAAGATTGTGTTTGTAGAGCTCTTCAATGTAGATGTGATCAGCCTGACGCAGCAGATCGGCATACTCTTTCTTGACCTCACCAAGAATTCTCACGCCCAAACCAGGACCGGGGAAGGGGTGACGATAGATCATCTCGTAGGGCAGTCCCAACTCAACGCCGATTTTGCGTACTTCATCCTTGAATAGCTCAGACAGTGGCTCGATCAATTCCAGCTTCATGTACTCAGGTAGCCCACCCACGTTGTGGTGCGACTTGATAACATGCGCCTTGCCTGACTTGGCACCAGCCGATTCAATGACATCCGGGTAGATGGTTCCTTGCGCCAGGAAGGAGACATCTTCCAACTTGCCCGCCTCTTCCTCAAAGATATCGATAAACAGATTACCGATAATTTTGCGTTTCTGCTCTGGGTCTTCCACGCCCCGTAGCGCCTTCAGAAAACGATCTTCCGCATCCACACGAATTACTTTTACGCCCATATGTTCGGCGAAGGTTGCCATTACCTGGTCACCTTCATGCAACCGCAGCAGACCATTATCAACAAACACACAGGTCAGCTGTTCACCAATGGCTCGATGCAGTAAACCAGCCACCACGGAGGAGTCGACACCACCAGAAAGGCCCAGCAGCACCTGTTGCTTACCCACCCTTTCACGTATCTGTTTAATGCTGCCTTCGATAATCTGGCCTGGTGTCCAAAGCACTTCACAGGCACAGATTTCAAATAAAAAACGTTCAATGATACGTTTGCCCTGGCGGGTATGAGTAACCTCTGGATGAAACTGCAACCCATAGTATGAACGGGATTCATCGGCTATTCCCGCTGCCGGGGCGTTCTCAGTTTCACAAATAATCTGGAAGCCTTCAGGCAGGGATTCGACACGATCACCGTGACTCATCCACACATCTAGCAGGCCGTAACCCTCTTTGCTGGTGTGATCCTCGATATCTCGCAATAGCTTGGAATGACTTCTGGCACGTACTTGGGCATAGCCGTACTCGTGCTTATCCGAAGAGGCCACTTTGCCCCCCAGTTGGGCAGCCATGGTCTGCATGCCGTAGCAGATGCCGAGTACTGGCACTCCCAGCTCAAAAACCACTTCAGGCGCGGTGGGTGCATCATCCGCTGTAACCGTCTCAGGCCCACCCGATAGGATAATACCTGCGGGCTTCGCCCCGGCGAATCCTTCATCAGCATTGTCATAAGGGTATATTTCGCAATATACCCCCGCTTCTCTCACTCGCCGTGCAATCAATTGGGTGTATTGAGAACCGAAGTCGAGAATCAGAATCCGGTGGGCATGAATGTCAGTTGTCATTGCTGTCTACTTCCGCATAACACTAATGGGGCTGGCCCCTACAAGCTTGCTGCAACATGACACCAAGCTTAAGAATGGCCGGCACAATCTCAATCGCGCCGATAGTTGGGAGCTTCTTTGGTGATGGTTACATCATGTACATGAGACTCGGTAACACCAGCATTGGTAACCCTCACAAACATCGGTTTGGTACGCATCTCTGCAATATCAACACAGCCTGTGTAGCCCATGCTAGAGCGGATGCCGCCAACAATCTGGTAGATGATTCCCATCACCGGCCCTTTGTAGGGAACTCGCCCCTCAATGCCTTCAGGGACCAACTTATCCTTCTCATTAGTCTCTTGGAAGTAACGATCACTTGAGCCCTCCTTACCCGACATAGCACCCAGCGAGCCCATTCCACGATAGGATTTGTAGGAGCGCCCCTGGTAGATCTCCACCTCGCCCGGAGCTTCATCGGTACCCGCAAACATGCCACCAATCATCACCGAGTAAGCACCTGCAGCTAACACCTTTGAGATATCCCCAGAGTAGCGCAATCCACCATCAGCAATCAGGGGCACACCACTGCCCTTCAACGCCTTCGCCACATTGGAAACCGCAGTAACCTGTGGCACACCAACTCCAGCCACGATGCGCGTGGTACAAATAGATCCAGGACCAATACCCACCTTGACGGCATCGGCACCTGCCTTGACCAGATCGAGAGCTGCCTCAGCAGTGGCAATATTGCCACCAATGACCTGCACCTCGGGATAGGTTTTCTTCACCCAAGCTACCCGATCAAGCACTCCTTGAGAGTGTCCATGGGCAGTATCAACCACCACCACATCAACGCCAGCTTTAACCAGGCCATCTACTCGCTCTTCGGTGCCAGCACCGACGCCGACAGCCGCACCTGCACGCAATCGCTCATGCTCATCTCGACAGGCATTAGGATTATCTTTGGCTTTTTGAATATCCTTGGCTGTAATCATGCCTCGTAATTCAAAGTTATCGTCCACCACCAGTACTTTTTCAATACGGTGCTTGTGCAATAGCCTCTTCACCTCATCACGGCTGGCACCCTCTTTTACGGTCACCAGGTTCTCTTTGCGGGTCATGATATTGCGCACCGGATCATCCATCTTGCGCTCAAATCGCAGATCACGCCCGGTGACGATGCCCACCAGCTCCTTGCCATCCACCACAGGCACACCCGAGATATTTCGCAACCGGGTAAGCTCCACCACCTCGCCGATACTGACGTAAGGCCCTACCGTAATCGGTTCCCTGATCACCCCGCTCTCATATTTCTTCACCTTCTCCACTTCTTGGGCCTGCTGCTCAGGAGTCATATTCTTGTGGATGATGCCGATTCCACCTTCCAGAGCCAACGCGATGGCAAATCGTGATTCCGTGACGGTATCCATGGCGGCTGAAACCAGGGGGATACTGAGATCGATGCCACGAGTCAGCTTAGTCCGCAGATCAACGTCTTTTGGCAATACCTGAGAGTGGGCGGGCACCAAAAGAACATCATCAAATGTGAGGGCTTCCTCAATTACACGCATAGCATTCATTCCGGCTGGAGGGATAAGATAGCCGGCCATTATAGAAGTTGCTGAGAAGCTGGTAAACCAGTTACCCCAAATCAGTGACCGAATAGTGAAATAATCGCCTTGGAACCTATCTGGCTCATCTCTCCACTGACTCTGTTAAACTATATTCAATCGAGTTTAAAATATAACAACCTACTTTTCAGGCGCTATGCTTCTTGGAGGAACATAGACAATGGAGTCAGGAAGTGCAGTCATGCACAGTTTTGTAGTCAAAAGGAGCTATCAGCTCCTATTGCTATTATATCTCCTGTTTCAATACAGCATTGTACTGGCTGCCTCTCCCATTACTCTAAAGGTTGGGATCTATAATAACCCTCCCCTGGTCAGTACCGACCTGAAGGGACATCCCAGGGGCCTGTTTATCGATGTCTTGGAACAAGTCGCCCGTTTAGAGGGGTGGAAACTCCACTATTTTTTAGGCAACTGGAGCGATCAACTCTATCGACTGTCTACCGGCAAGATCGATCTACTGCCTGCTATTGCTATCAACACTGCCAGACAGAAGCGCTTTCTTTTCTCTGACCAAACCATTATTGCCAATTGGGGACAGATCTATATCCCTAAAAAATCGGAGATCCAATCTCTCCTGGACCTAAATGAGAAAAATATTGCGGTATTGCGTGATGATACCTACATCTCAGGAGAGAATGGCCTTCTGGATATATGCAAATCATTCGATATCACTTGCCGACTGAATGAATACGCCACCTATGACATGGTATTAAGGGCAGTTGCCCAGGGACACGCTGATGCCGGCCTGGTAAATCGCCTGTTTGGTGCGTCGAATGACCATCTTTATGGTCTGGTCGCCAGTCCAATCGTACTAATGCCATTGGATACTCGCTTTGCACTATCCCCCAAATCCCCCCTGGCAGAACAGATCAAACAGCGCCTCGATGACCACCTGATAAGGCTTAAAGCTGATGACTTTTCGGTCTATCACCAAGATCTGAATAACTTATTCGAGCCCAAAGAGCGCATTATTGAAACACCTTCCTGGCCATTTCAGTTGCTATTTATTGGCAGTGTATTGCTTATCGTACTGCTGGTGACCGCACAAATGCTCAGACGACGAATTAAGGTAAAAAATCGTGAACTGGCAAAGTCCGAGACACAATACCATGACTTCTTCAACGGTGTCGCTACAGCGCTCTGCGAAGGTGACAGCTCCCGAGCACTTGCCAAGCTGGATGAGCTGCTTGATTCCGGAATTGACAACCTGAGGAGCTACTTTGATAGCAATCCCGATGAACTTAAGCAGACCCTCCATCTAATCTGGGTAGTCAATGCAAACCCAGCCGCCCTAAAACTGTTTGGGGTCAATAGTCTAAAGGAGCTGCAGCAATGGCTACCCAAGAGCATCACCCCAGGCGTCTATAGTGCATTTGAGGAGTTTCTGATTGCTGCCAGTGAGAAAAGATCTATCTTCTTCTGTGAAGTACCGTTATTAACAGCAGATAAACAGATGATCCAGGTGATGCTCTCCTTCCCGCTTTCAGATCGGGTTGAAGAGACACGCCATATTCCAGTAACGCTGGTGGACGTAACCCATTTGCGGGAGACAGAAAAGCAGCTCTCACTGGTGGTCAAGGGGGCATCGCTTGGTTTCTGGGACTGGAACCTGCTCACTGACGAACTAAAAGTCAACCATCGCTTAATGGAGACCCTTGGCCTCGCCGCCTCAGATATGCACAACCATATTGACGACTGGCGCAAGCGTCTGCACCCTGAAGATAGGGAACGTATCCTGCCGATCATCGACAATCACATCAAGCAGGGTAAGACCTATCATGTCGAATTCCGCATGCAGCATGCCAAAGGACATTGGATCTGGATTGAGGGGACTGGGGGAGTCGTAGAGCAGGATCCACTCACCCATCGCCCAACCCGCGCCTGCGGCACCCATCAGGAGATAACCGAACGCAAACGCGCTGCTGAGACATTGCATACCCTGATGCAGAGTATGGTTGGCATCAGCGGTGAAGATTTTTTTGAGCATGTCGCAAAAGAGTTATGTCGCTGGTTTGGTGCTGATGGTGCAAGCATTGGCGAACTGGTCAACCAACATCACATCAGAGCCTTGATCACCATCATTGATGGCAAGGCTATAGATGATTTCGAATGCCCTCTAGATGGCACCCCATCAGGCAAGGTGGTCTCTCAGGGTTCCACTCTCTATCCCCAAGGAGTTCAGAATCTCTTTCCTGAAGACCAAGACTTGGTGCTACTCAACATTCAAGGTTACGCAGGTTCACCCATTTGCGATCCGAACGGTAATACCATCGGCATCGTCTGGGTAGTCTCCCGCAAGCCACTCTTTATCTCACCAAACTGGGTCGATGTCATGGATATCATTGCTGCCCGTATTAGTGCCGAAATCGAACGAGTGCGAGCTATGGATAGATTGGAGCACCAGGCTACTTATGATGCCTTGACCGATTTGCCAAACCGCCGACTGCTGATTGACCGGCTTAACCAGGCACAGTCTCGCTGCCGGCGGCATAACCACAATGGTGCAATACTATTTATGGACCTGGATCATTTCAAGACGATCAATGACTCATTAGGCCACAATGTAGGGGATCTGCTTCTCAAACAGGTTGCCAAGAGGTTAACCCGCCAAATCCGTGACGAAGACACAGCCTCTCGACTAGGAGGTGATGAATTTATCATTTTATTTGCTGAGCTGGATAACAATCCCCAGATCGCAGCAAAACAAGCGGAGCAAGGCGCACACAAGATCCTGAAAGCCCTATCAAAACCCTATACCATCCATAATAATGAGCTACATATTACCCCCAGCATAGGTATTGTCATCTTTCCCATGGATGGTGAAAGTGCCGATGACATCCTGAAATATGCCGACACGGCCATGTATAGGGCCAAGGAAGATGGTAGAAACACCATACGGCTCTTTCTCCCAGGCATGCAACAAACGACTGAACAGCAAATTCGCCTGCAAAACGACCTGCGTCAAGCTATGATTAAGAATGAACTGACACTCTACTTCCAACCACAGGTCGACAGCGAAGGCAACCTCATCAGCGCTGAAGTGCTGCTAAGATGGTTTCACCCCATACACGGAATCATACAACCCAACACGCTGCTCCCAGTGGCAGAGGAGTCGGGGCAAATACTACAAATCAGCGAGTGGGTGCTGAAACAAGCGCTCAACCAGGCGAAAATCTGGATCGAAGATAATAAAACGCAGTCACACATTGCCATTAATATCAGTGGTGCACACTTTCATCAGGTCAGTTTTGCTGACCAGATAGTGCAGATCCTGCAAGAGACAGGTGTCGAGCCCAGCCATTTAACGCTTGAAATTCATGAAGGGACCTTAGTCGAAAATTTTGACGAGGCCACCGAAAAGGTACTCAAACTAAAGAAGCTGGGTGTACGCTTCGCCATCGACTGTTTCGGCATTGGCTATGCCTCAATTGCCTATCTCAGACGCCTCCCCCTGGATCAGCTTAAGATAGACCGCAGCTTCATCCGCGACATTAATAGCGACCCCAAAGATGCTAACCTTGTAGAGACGATCATCACCATGGCGCAAATGATGGAGATCGAGGTCGTCGCCATCGGTGTCGAAAATGAAAGTCAGCTGACATTTTTGCGTGACAGAGGCTGTAAGATATTTCAAGGTAACTACTTCAGCCAACCGCTCCCTGTGGAACTGTATCAAAGCTACCTTCCGCAGTAGACAGCTAATACCTAACGCAACATCTTAATATTAAACCTAAAATGAACCCACAATCCTCTGAAAAAGAGATCTTCTCAGTCTCTCGCCTGGTACGCGAAACCCGTGCCGTATTAGAAGGCAGTTTCCCACTGATCTGGGTGAGTGGAGAAATCTCCAATCTTGCCCAACCAGCCTCGGGCCATATCTATTTCAGTCTCAAGGACGAAGTCGCTCAGGTGCGTTGCGCCATGTTCCGTATGAAGCGCCAACAACTCCGTTTTCGACCTGAGAATGGACAGCAGGTATTGATCCACGCCAGAGTAAGTCTGTACGAAGCACGTGGTGAATTTCAGTTGATTACCGAACACATGGAAGCAGCAGGCGAAGGTGCCCTGCGACTAGCCTTTGAACAATTGAAGCAGAAATTGGCCAACGAGGGATTGTTTGATCGTGCGAATAAAAGACCCTTGCCCCTCCCCCCCAAACAACTTGGCATCATCACCTCTCCCAGTGGTGCTGCGATTCGTGACTTATTGAGCGTACTCAAGCGACGCTTTCCTGCACTTCCTGTGGTGATCTACCCAGTTCAGGTGCAGGGTAATGAAGCAGCGGAACAGATCATCCGAATGCTCAAACTGGCCGCAAAACGCACGGAATGCGACCTCTTGATCTTAAGCCGGGGGGGCGGTTCTCTTGAAGATCTACATGCCTTTAATGACGAGGCATTGGCCAGAGCCATTCACAGCTCACCAATACCCGTGATCACTGGCATTGGACATGAAATCGACTTCACCATCGCCGATTTCGTTGCTGACCGGCGCGCTCCCACGCCCTCTGCTGCAGCTGAACTGGTCACCCCTGATCAGCAGGATTGGCAGAAAAGACTAGCGCTACTGGCAAGACGCCTACATCATCGACAGGCAGAAAGCCTACAGCAGTTACAGGGAAGATGTGACGCATTGCAAAAGCGGCTGAATAATCAGCACCCAAAACAGCGGCTACAACAACACGCCCAAAGAGTTGATGAGATCACTGATCGTCTGAACAAGAGAATCCAACTAAACTTGCTCCAGCTCAGTCAAAGAGTGGATCGATTAGAAGCAAAACTTGCTAGGCACACCCCAGATAAACGGGTTGAGGGACTGCTACAGAAAAACACCAACCTTAGCGAACGGCTGCACCGGGCAATCAAACTCTATGTCAACCAGCAACAGATAAAACTCCGTCAGTTGGCCAGAGACCTGCATAATCTTAGCCCGCTCAACACCCTGGGAAGAGGGTACGCCATCCTAAGCCGACCGTTGGATGGCACAATTATTACTGTGGCAAACGAGGTCTCAATAGGAGAAAAGCTGCAAGCCAGGCTTCACCAAGGTAAACTCATCTGCCAAGTCATAGAGCAGAAAAATGAGTGGCCCAAAAAAGATTAGTTGGACAGCCTAGTGTGGTGCTTCATACAAATTGACGATTATAGAAGCCTGCTCAGGCCAGGAGACAAGGCGCAATGCGCAGGGAATGGCTCGCCCTTTTCAAGCATTGCAACGCAGTATCCTGGCCCCGCCAGCGCACCAAACAGAGCATAGTAGATGGCATCACTCTTATTTGCACCAAGAAAGAGCGAACCAAACCCCCCAAGCCCTGCTCCCAGGCCACCAAACGCCAGCCCACGCATAACCCGACAGAGAGCGCAGTTACTTGCATCGCTCATATCTTAATCAGCCGCTTAATGCATTCAAGATAGGCCTGTTCATCAGGCATCCGATTGGCAGATTGGGCCTCCCACAATACGCGTCCAAGGCACTCCATCAGTCGATGCTCTACGTCATGCGCTTCTCCGTTGTGTTGGCAAAGCTGTTGATAAATACCTGTAATGCCAGTTGGTCGGTCGGTTGAAACCTGCTCCAGCAGCGTAAGATGCATAGACATGTGGAGAAACGGGTTGGTCTGCCCTTCCTCTGGGAAAAACTCTTTTTCTAGGCCTCTTTCTTGATCATTCAGCAGTCGATGGTATTCAGGGTGCTGAAGAATAACCTGCGAAACCATCGCTTCCAAAGGCTCTTGAGCCTCTCCAGAACAGTGTTTTCGCCATGCCTGAAAAAAGACCTGGCGCAGCTGGTTACGGTCAGAACTGATCATATCTGTCTCAGGGATTGGTCGCTTGTTGGGCGAACTTTTTCAGGGCTCTGGTCATTTTCTGTTTTGCAGGCTCTCTGTCATGGATAGCAAATCGTCCAAACAGATAATCAGGGTTATTATAGCTCAGCCAGACCTTACCTTCAGCATCCTTCCAGGCTAACGCCTTCAAAGGAAGATCAATACCCACACGCTGATCGCTGATCATCAAGGCAGTGCCGAGTTTTGGACTACCAAAAATAATCAATTGCGTGGGACGCAATGACTGACCAGCCTCATCCGCTCCAGCAGCATGGTCAATACGAGTAAAAACCTTCAAGCCAGCCTTTTCAATAGCGGCGACAAACCGGTCAACCGTCTCCTCGACACTGTATTGACTAACCTGGCTTATCAAACCATTCTCGCTCTCAGCACTGGCGATAGCAGCCGACATCAGTAATAGGCAGGCGATAAGGGAGGTCATTATTTTCATCATCTTAGAATCCGCAGTTAAACATGAATTTATGGGAAATCTTAGCGGGCACAGCTTACGCATCATTCGCTGCTAATAGTTATCCCTTAACAAAAGCGACAACCTGAAGCATCTTACAAATGCTTGTAGCCTCGTTCGATTCACCCATTGGGTGAGATCTCTATTCTATTTTATCCTGATATTCACAGAGATCCTCTATCACGCAACTCCCACAGCGGGGTTTGCGCGCCACACAAGTATACCGACCATGCAGGATTAACCAATGATGAGCATCCTGTATAAATTCGCCAGGTATCAAACGCAATAGCTTTTTTTCAACTTCCAGCGGTGTCTTACCCGGCGCAATTCGGGTTCTATTGGAGACCCGAAAGATGTGCGTATCAACAGCCATGGTAGGCTGACCGAAGGCTGTATTCAACACCACATTCGCAGTCTTCCTGCCTACGCCAGGCAAAGATTCAAGGGCTTTTCGCTCCTTTGGTACCTGACTGTTGTGCTCTTCCACGAGCATACGACAGGTTTCAATAATATTCTTCGCTTTATTGTTGAACAGTCCAATGGTTTTTATATATTTTTTCAATCCCTCCTCCCCCAGATCGAAAATCGCCTGAGGCGTATTTGCCACTGGAAATAGATGTGCCGTCGCCTTATTCACCCCTTTATCTGTCGCCTGGGCAGAAAGTATCACCGCTATCAGCAACTCAAAAGGGGTTTTGTAATGGAGTTCTGTTGTTGGATTAGGGTCGGCGGCTTGAAGACGCAAAAAAATTTCATGGCGTTTTTGTTTATTCATAACTCAAATTCTGGGTTCGTATTCAGCAATAATTAATATCTAAATTATTGATAAAAATAGAAATTAATATAAACATCCCCGTCAGTAAGCTCAAACGCGAACATCTCATTCTAATGTCGGCATTACCACGCAAAATGTGGGGAATGATAAAAATCAAGCTACCTAAGGTTTGGGAGTAATCAACCATACCACCCAAGGGCAGCACGTCCTATTATACGATTGCCACATTTAAAATAAGCATAGGATCGAAACCCTTATTTAGATCACCCTGATAGCCCCTAGGGTTACATATCACATGACACGAATCCAAATGATAGCTAGCGCTTGAATGCACATGACCATGGAGCCAGTAATCTGGTTTATGCTCAGCCACAAACGAACTGAGATCAGAGGCATAAGCTGCCGTTATTCGCTGCCCTTTATATCGATCAGGTACTGACTTAATAGAAGGTGCATGATGTGTCACGACAATATTCACAGCACTATCAGATTGCCTTAAGCTATTTGAAAGCCACCTTAGCGACTGATTATGAATGATGGCAACATCAATAGAACGAAGCTTAGAATATGAGGGCTCTTTTCTAATCTTTTTAAAATCTGTCATAACTTGCTGGCACTCATAGCCAGCAATCCTAGGATTACCAAATAATTCAAAATTCGTCCAAAGAGTTGTCCCATGAAAACGCACACCATCAAGCTCAATGCTATCATTCTCAAGCACATGTATATTTGTACCGTTTGCGGCTTCCTTGATTTTATGAATTAAGCTTGGATATTTATTTTTATAGTACTCATGATTGCCTAATACATAGATAACAGGGCAGTTAAAATTCAAGCTTTTAATCCACTCAACGCCTCTCACGCCAATATCTATATCGCCCGCCAAGACCATAACATCGGCACCTTTAGAAGAAGCCTCAAATTTATCGAATTCAATATGCAAATCGCTGTAAAGACGTACTTTCATATTTTTTTGTTAACTTCCATTCTCAAAAAAGTCACCCGATTTCTCTAACTTGTATTGAGTAAAATCGCTCGCCATAAATAACCTACCTTTATAAACCTGCTTTGCTTCATTATAAATATCGGCAATAGAGGGAGTTTTCTCAATATCAGATTGATATCGCGCACTGAAATGAGTAAGCACCAAATTTGGAACTTTATTGATTTGAGCAAACTCTGCAACCAATCCAGCATAACTATGTCCCACACCAGAGCCAACTTTTATAGCCATATCTTTGGTAAACGTTGCCTCATGCACAAGAACATCACACCCATTACAACTATCCGTTAACAATCCAGGCTGATCGTTATCCCCTGAGATCACAATTTTTCCCGGCTTATTATTATATATCAAGTACTCCTCACTTTTAATTAGCCTACCCTCATACTCCGCATCCAAGCCATTTTTAATCTTTCCCCAAAGAGAACCTTGAGGAATACCATCCATTTTTAGCTTTTCAGCATTCAAATTAGCTTCAACCCTCTTTTCTTCAAAGGTGTAGGCATAAGATGGAACTCGATGAGATAATTTTGTTAGCGTAACTAAGGTATTTTCAAATTCAATAGTCGGCAATTGATCTGTACTAATAAACTCCAATTCAAAGGGCAGATAGAACTGAGTATGAGTCTGAGTTGATTCACACCACTCTTTTATACCACTAGGAGCAATGATCTTAAGCGGATCCCTACGTCCCGCCATCCCAGCACTTGCCAATATGCCTGGCAATCCATAGCAATGATCACCATGGACATGGGTTATAAATATTGCTTGCAAAGCATTGAGCGATAAGTAGGTATGTAATATTTGGTGTTGAGTGGCCTCACCACAATCTATTAAATACCAAGCACGCCCCACGCTCTCGCTCAATGCGATACCTGTTACATTTCTGGTTTTCGTAGGAACACCAGAAGAGGTTCCTAAAAATGTTAAAATCATTTCAATTACAAATTATCCTACTGTTAAAGCTAATGCTTGCATATCACCCTGATCAATAATAAATTGACCTGTGGCTACTCCTGTCCAACTGATCTTTTTAGGATAATAGAAACAAATCGCCATAAAAATATTGCGAAGCATTTCGTTTTGCTTGAGAAGTTTTGCCAGCTCAGCGGTTATTAGATCCCCCTCACCCCGGCCCTCTCCCGCAAGGGAGGGTGTTGTAAAAGCATGCCGCAAATATTCGCAAAAGTCGTAGGATGTGGTGAGGTACGAACCGCATCATGATTTTCGATTATGTGCCAATATTTGAGTGAGATATTCCATAGTATTTTTAAATCGATAGGTCACTCTTTTTGAAGTCGCGATAAAGTCTGTGATTGCGTAGGATGCGGTGAGCGGTGCGAACCGCATCAATAGTGGGGTGGCACCCAAGGGCTTTCACGCCAGGGTTCGAACCCCGCATCCCCTCTCCCCTTGCGGGAGAGGGCCAGGGTGAGGGGAATATAAAATAGCGTAAGCGCAGCTTACATCACGATCATGAAATGTATCATGCGAATTCCAACCGCTTTCTGAGATTGAGTCGGTGTCTCGACTGAGCTTCTAAAAATGTTAAATTTATTTCAAGCAAACACCAAACTATCAAAATATGAAAAGGGTCATACTGCCTTGGGCGCCGCCTGTTTGATATCTTCACTCACCTGATCGGCAAACTTTTTGAAATTCTCACGAAACATACCCGCCAATTTGATAGCCTGCACATCATAGGCAGATTGATCCTTCCAGGTATCCCGTGGAAAGAGAACCTCTGCTGGAACGCCTGGCACCTGGGTGGGTATGTCTACACCAAATAGAGGGTCTTTACGCATTGGTAGATCATCAAGTTTGCCATCGAGTACCGCATTAACCATGGCTCGGGTATAGGGAATCGCCATACGTTCACCAACCCCATAAGGTCCGCCGCTCCATCCTGTATTAATTAACCATACCTTGACCTTATGCCGCTCAATCAAGGTACCCAATAACTTGGCGTATCGTTGCGGATGAAGGGGCATGAAAGGCGCACCATAACAGGCACTGAATACCGGTGACGGCTCTGTAACACCCTCTTCTGTACCCGCCACCCGAGCTGTATAGCCGGAGATAAAGTGGTACATCGCCTGGGCTGCAGTGAGCCGGGAAACTGGCGGTAGCACCCCAAAGGCATCAGCCGTAAGCATGAGGATGGTTTCCGGGTGTCCTCCCATCCCATCCATTGCGGCATTTGGAATGGCGCTGATATGGTAGGCACCTCGAGTATTTTCCGTCAATGAACCATCGTCCAGATCGAGACGCCGGGTATTGGCGCTCATGGTCACATTCTCCAATACCGTACCAAAACGCATGGTAGTGCCGAAGATTTCCGGCTCGTTTTCCGCTGATAAGTTGATCATCTTGGCATAGCAACCACCTTCAAAGTTAAAGATCCCATTCTCACTCCAGCCGTGCTCGTCATCACCAATCAGTGTGCGACTGGCATCAGCGGATAGGGTTGTCTTGCCGGTGCCACTTAGTCCGAAAAAGAGCGCAGACTTACCATTAGGAGCAATGTTGGCCGAACAGTGCATTGGCATCACTTCTCGTTGGGGCATCAGGTAGTTCATGACACTGAAGATCGATTTCTTGATCTCACCGGCATAGCTGGTGCCACCGATCAGTACCAGCTTCTTGGCAAAATTGACAACAATAAAGGTTTCGCTTCGGGTGCCATCGACTTCTGGTATCGCATGGAAACGAGGCACATCAATGACCGTAAATCCGGGAACATGATTGATCAGATCATCAGATTTCGGTTGTATAAAAACATTTCGGGCAAAGACGTTGTGCCAAGCATTCTCTGTGATTATCCGCACCGGCAGGCGATGATCTGGATCGGCTCCTGAGTAGCAATCCTGCACATAGACATCTTTATTTTGCAGATAGGAGGCCAGTCGCATATGCAGGGAGTCGAAACGCGCTTCTGAAATTGGCCGATTAATCTCGCCCCACCAAATATCCTCTTTTACTGATGGTTCATCAACAATGAACTTATCATTCGCTGAACGTCCTGTATGGTGACCTGTTCTTACTACTAGCGGTCCCAGGTGACTAAGCTGCCCTTCGCGACGAAATACAGCCTGCTCTATCAGTCTTGGTGTTGGCATATTCCAATAGATATCATTAAGATTATAGAGTCCATGATTTTCAAGCCCATAGGAACTATGGGTCTCCCCTGCTGTTTCGCGTGACATACTGTACACCTCTTATTCTTTATTAGTTAGTAGTCAACCTAAACTGAGTAAATATAGCAAATGAAGCTAAGCCTCGATTGTTGTCCAGGGCTGAGGTAGGCTGACCATATGGAAAATCAGTTCAACTCTTTCAGTATCCGCCGACTCAACCCATTTAACGGCGTGTTGCAAGTGTACCAGCATAAGACGGCTCGTGCGCTCAGTGGCAATGGCTTAGTGTGGGAAATTCAAGTGCTCAGTGATACTCCCCAGGGATTATGGGCAAACACGCCATTAAGTAGTCAGCAATACTACACTTTTGGTCTTTGGTCCGAACATGATGGCTTGAAAAATGTGCCCGCCAACCCGCTGTTTGATATTCGCGGCATGACCAGGGCAACCGAGGCATTATTAGAGAGACTGCAACCGACACTGTCAGAATTACCCTTCCCCATGATTGACTCCTATGAACTTTGGTTGTTGGAAGAGCAGACACGACAACCCATCGCGCTACTGCTAAGCTGCCGCAGCAAAAGGGAAATTTCCCTAAAAAACAAGATATTGAAATGGATTGCAGCGGAACCTGGTAATTTTTCATTCAAGTCCCCTCATCTGGCGCAACGCGGCCTACCTGAGGATGATGGTTATAACCCCAGAGTACATGCCTCATTTTTGGAGTCTGTAGTAAGGGGCCGCGCTGGTTCATTGCCACAAACGGAATGGGTTTATCGAGATCAACAGGGAGTTGGTGTAACCTGCTGCACTTCGGAGTCCCCTCAGAGGATGGCACTCCCTGAACTTCCTATCACAGAGACTGGGTATGATGCCGAAAACCAACCGTTGATCAGCGACTATATTACCTGGAAAGCACCACAACTGCTGATGCTGCCCAACCTTAGCCAAGCCAATCGCGATAGATTAGAGAAACTCGCCGTAGCGCAGGCGGAGGTCATCGGGCAACTCTGGCAGCTCTATCCAGAAATACACAATAAAGACCTGTTGAAACGTGCACGGGTTGAGGCAAAAATCCGTTCAGCGAATCGGAAATAAACAGTGACATAAGGCAATAATATATTGAAATATCTCAATCAGGCGGATCAACTAACAAAAGCTGATGGTGGCCTGGGTATCTTATTGGTCAACCTAGGCACCCCCGACGCGCCCACCAGCGGAGCGGTACGGCGCTATCTGGCTGAGTTTCTTAGTGATCCTAGAATAGTGGCCATCCCAAAGATTTTATGGCAGATCATTCTGCACGGCATTATCCTGCGTATCAGGCCAAAACGCTCGGCCAAGGCCTACGCATCTATCTGGACAGAGGAGGGTTCTCCACTACTGGTGATCTCTGAAAAACTGCGCGCTGACTTACAGAAACAGCTATCATCTCGCTTTTCTGGCCCGGTACATTTTGCCCTGGCCATGCGCTATGGAAACCCATCGATACCCAAGGTATTAGAAGCGCTTCGCAGGCAGAATGTGCAAAGGCTTTTAGTCGTGCCGCTCTACCCTCAATATTCCGCCACCACCACAGCATCGATTTTCGATGCCGTTACCCATGAACTACAACGCTGGCGCTGGATACCGGAAGTTCGTTTTATCCAGCACTACCATCATCATGCGAACTATATCGAAGCACTGAGCAGCACTATCCGAGATTTCCGTGAGCAGCATGGTAGTGCACAAAAGCTGCTATTCTCTTTCCACGGCATCCCTAAGGATTACTACGAGGCGGGCGATCCCTACCCAGATGAGTGCCATGCCACCGCCCAAGGTGTGGTAAAAAACCTTGGTTTAAATACCGATCAGTGGCAGATCGCTTTTCAATCCCGTTTTGGCGCTCAAGAGTGGGTCAAACCCTATACCGCTGAGACCCTCAAGCAGTGGGGCCGTGATGGTGTTGAAAACGTGCAGGTTGTCTGCCCAGCCTTTGCTGTAGACTGCCTCGAAACCCTGGAAGAGATTGCGGTGGAAAATCGTAACACCTTTCAACAATCTGGTGGACGGGAGTACGCCTATATCCCAGCCTTAAACGACAACCCAAAACATATCAAAATGCTTGCCGACCTCATCGAGAAACATACCTGTGGCTGGCCCGAAACCAAATCAATAAAAGGAGCCCTATCATGAGCCAATCACCCCGTCCGGTGGATATCAAGGTCCACAAGCAGAGCCGTTTTCTGGATATCGCCTTTGACGATGGCGCACACTTTGCTCTGCCTTGCGAGTATCTTCGGGTCTACTCTCCTTCGGCCGAAACCCGAGGACACAGTCCAGCTACCGCGAAACTGGAAAAGGGCAAAGAGCTAGTCACCATTACTCAGATAGAGACAGTAGGTCAGTATGCCATCAAGATTTTCTTCGACGACGGCCACGATTCGGGGCTCTTCGATTGGAAATATCTCTACAATCTTGGCAAACACCAGGATGAACTTTGGCAAAACTATCTGGAGAAACTTGCGGCGATTGGCTACCAACGTCAACAACCAGAGCTTATCCCACGGGAAGGCGGCGGCTAGTGAATCAAATAGAAGTTTTTGAATTCATACTCGACCCTCGTCTCGCCAGAGATTGCTATACTGTAGCCGAGCTGGAACTCAGTCAGCTTATGTTGATGAACAACGCCCTATTGCCCTGGTTTATCCTGGTACCACGAGTCGAGGCCACCGAGATACACCAACTCGTTCCCCATCAGCAGTGGATCTTACTGGAAGAGATTAATCTGCTATCGCATTTTATTGAACAAAACTATAAGACCGACAAACTGAATATCGGTGCCATAGGCAATATTGTAAGGCAGATGCATATCCATATCATCGGCCGAACAAACGATGATCCCTGGTGGCCTGGTGTTGTCTGGGGAACAGAGCAGGGCGAACCATACGATCAAAGGGCGCTTGATGAGATCATGCAACAACTCAAGGAGTTTTTACCAGCAGATACCACCTTTTTAGAACCAATAGCGAACACTTAATCTTCAGCTGTAAGAAGCTACTGAAGCAACCCTATGATCATCAGCACTACCGGCTGGCTCAATCTGTCGTGGATTATCCTGGATCTTGCCATTGTAGCCATACTGATACCCACAATACTGCTTCAGCGCAGAGAATCTGGCGCCACTCTGGCATGGATTCTGGTCATCGTATTTATCCCCTTTGTAGGTCTTATTGCATTCTGGTTGCTGGGAACTACTCGCCTACATTTGCGACGCAGAAAACGCCATAAAGTGGAATCCCTTCTTGCTCCGGAAATTGAGAAACTACAGACATATACCGAACAACATACAGACCCCGAGCGGGCGCCCCAATCCTTAATACATCTGGCCCGGCGATTCGATGGGAACGGTCCACTGGCTGGTAACCAAATAGAGATATTCAGATCGGGTCAATTGCTTTTCAATACTCTGCAGATGGCAATTGACCATGCCACTCAGCATATCCATCTCGACTACTATATCTGGCAGGCAGATAGTACCGGACAAAGGATTCGAGACGCCCTCACACGCGCAGCAGATAGAGGGGTAGAGGTTCGTCTGCTGATTGACGACGTAGGCTCCCGCGCTGTCAAACAGCTATTCTTTCATCCTTTGCAATCAGCTGGAGGTTGTATCAAACGCTTCCTGCCGGTTAACCCGCTTAATCGCCAACTTGCTCTGAACAACAGAAATCATCGTAAACTGGTCATCATCGATGGTAATCAGGCGTTTATTGGTGGCATGAATATTGGCGATCAATATGCAGCCAAAGCGGGGCCTTGGATTGACCTACATGCTCATGTAAAGGGTCCAGTGGTGTACTCAATACAAGAGACCTTCTGCCAGGATTGGTTTCATGCCACAGCCGAAGATTTAGTCAGTCGCGACTACTTTCCAGCACTTGAAAATATTGGCTCTGTTCATGCTCAGCTTTTATCAAGCGGGCCAGCCGATGAGCGCTGGAAAAGCATTCACCTCTTTATCTTTAGTGCAATCACCCTGGCACAACAGAAAGTATTTATTGAGACACCCTACTTTGTCCCGGACCAGCCGATTCTGCTTGCATTGCGAACCGCCGCGCTTCGCGGAATAGATGTCCGGCTACTGCTGCCTAGCCAATCAGATCATCCGCTTGTACTCCATGCAGGACGCTCATTTCAGGATCAACTACTCGAAGCAGGAGTAAGAATATTCGAACTAAAAAACAGTATGACCCATGCAAAAACAATGACTATCGATGGTATTCTCTCCGCCATTGGCTCGGCAAACATGGACCAACGCAGTTTCCGATTAAATTTCGAATCAAACCTGTTTTTCTTCAATGAAAGAATAACCCAACAAATGGAACAGGACTTTCTGGAACTTTGCAATGTAGCCGATGAGATCAGTCTGGATCATAGAAGAGCCTTACCCCGGTCAATAAAGATGATTGAATCTGTTTGCAGACTGCTATCACCTTTACTATAACATCGTTCGGTAAAAGTCATAGGTAAGCCAATAATAAGGGTCTGAGCTGGCAACTGATTTTTTAGGTTTAACCCATGATCTGGCGCAACCGATTTTTCAATTGACAGTACTTTCATTGATAAAATTGTCTACACTACTTAAGGATTATAAGAACAACCTCTAAAAGCCAAAGATCTCAACAATCAAAAGGGGGCGATACGATAATGGAAGAGTCGTTACAGCGCTTACTCGACGCCGAAAACAAGGCGCAACAGATTCATGCCAAGGCCGAAGAAAAACGAGAACGTGCCATCCAGAAAGCATTAAAGGAGGCAAAAACCAAAGAAAATCACTTCGAATCTCGCATTCCTGAACTTCACCAAAGCTACATGGATAAGGCCATCAACCGTGCCGAACAAACCATTGCAGAACTCAAGAAACGCTTCAACGAGCGTCACACACAATTACGTGAATATGCCGAAGTCCGGGAAGAAGATGCGTTGGACGCCGCTTTTGCCGTGCTGATCGATCCAGACGCAGACGAAGAGTAGTGAACAGAGTTCAATCACTGTTTAGCTCAGCAATAGGACCCAAAAATCCAAAACAGGCTCAATCACATCTATGAGTTCACAACGGGATCAAGCTTATCTTAAAACCCGGGTCAGCCTCCTCTCCACCAGGCTGCTCTCGCCGGTGGATATTGAACACTTGAAACAGTTATCTCTGCATCAGTTTGGCGAGCGCTTCGACCTGCTGCCCATCTTTAAGCAGGAGATCGATAGCCAACAAAAAAGCATTCTAGTAGAGCAGTTATTTCTGCAACGTCTGATGGACGAACTCAAGGTGTTATTGCGCCCACTCAGCGGTCGCTCTCGGGGCTTAATGCTCTACTGGCCAAGAAAGTATGAACTATATAACCTCAAAACCCTGATTCGAGGCAAACTGCATAACCTTGCTACGCAAGAGATACGCAATAACCTCTACGCCCTGCCGGAAAATATACGCCTGCCCCACGAAGCCCTGCTACAGGCAGAAAACGTACAGGAGATGCTGCGTCTGCTCGAACGTAGTCCCTACTCTCAAATCGCCCGTCAGGCGCGTGTCGTATTCGAGGAGCACCAAGAGAGCTTCTCCCTGGGCTCGGCCATCGACCGTCTCTACTACACTGGTATGCTAGCCCAAGCGAACATCTCTGAAAGTATCGACACACATGGTCTGAAAAAGATCATAGCCAGCATAATTGATCGACAAAACATCCTCTGGCTGATGCGCTATCGTCTGGTGTATCGATTCTCTCCCAGCGAAGCTTACTATCTGCTGATTCCACAGGGAGGAGAGATACACCGTGACAATCTGCTGGAACTGGTGAACCTGGATAATCTGGAGATCATCATCGACCGCCTCCCCGAGCCGTTTCGCAATCTGCTCTCGGATATCAAGAATATCACCCAGGCACGTCAACTACTTGATCGCTGGGTTGCCGACAGACTGCGCAAACTGATCCACTACAGTCCCGATGCCGTGGTATCCGCACTCTGTTATCTAATCGTACGTGACATAGATTTGCGGCACCTCTACGCCATCATCCAGGGCAAATTGCTAGAGATGCCGCAGAATCTGCTGGATGAAGCTATTCTGAGTGATCAGTTTGCCACGACAGTTGGTGAGGCAGCGATATGAAGCAGATGGCATCGACCGTTACAATAAAGGCGCAAAATGTTTAGCCCCTTACCTATTAAACATATCAGCATCAAAGTACTGACTGACAATCTGCCCAGCGCTTCAGTAATCTTGGCGGGTCTTAACAGCTTCAGCCCCGACAACCGCCCCTATGCCGAATCAGCCCTACCCGAGATTCCTGGCCAAAGCTTTCGCGAATGTTACACCCAGGCAAAGGCTCGTCTGGATAAGATCGCCTCATTGGTTGATTTCACCCCAGCAGCTTTCGATGGGGATGTCACACCGATCTCTGAAGCGCATCTCGATGAGGCGAATCAGTGGCTCGGCCAAGCCTGGGAGACCGGCTCCAATTTCGAAGAGCGACAACGCCGTCAAACCGAAGAGTCGCGCAGCATCAACCACCTTGAAGCTACCCTGGCCAACTTTCGTAATTTGACCATTGACCTGGGTCAACTCCAAGGGGAACACCCTTTTCTCGAAACCCATATTGGTATGATTCCCTCTACGCGCGTCGTGCAACTCAAAGACGCTTTAGGTCTCGATGGTTACCTACTTTTCCCTTTCCTGGAGAGCGAAAAAGAGACCCATGTGGTCATCATCGGCGCCAAAGTATCGGGAGAGTTCAAACTCAAATCAGTGCTCGACAGCGCCGGATTCCGTCCTCAGGAGATCCCTCTCGAACTGCATACCTCGCCAGAAACCGCCAAGGCCCGTCTTGCCGAACGGCGTACCACCGTGGAAGCATCGGCACAGCAGCTCAAGCAGGAGATTAACGTGTGGCGCACTAAAACGCTGGCAGGGCTGGAACAGGCGGCGCGCACACTCCATCTCGCCACCCCCTATGTCGCTCTCGGAGAGTCCGCACGCCAAAGAGGTGAACTTGCCCGGCTCCAGGGATGGGTTCCCGCTGCCGATCTGGGACGGGTGGAACAGGCACTGCGAAAGCTGCCCAACGCCTTTGTCCTGGAGAGTCGCAATCCACTTCCTGAAGAGCGTCATCTGGTCCCCTCGGTGCTTCGCCACAACCGCTTACTGACACCTTTTTCTCAACTGGTCACGCAGTACGGCATTCCCCGTTACGGCGAGTTTAATCCGACCCATCTATTTGCCATCACCTACATCCTAATGTTCGGTATGATGTTCGGCGATGTAGGACACGGCGGCGTTATTCTCGGCCTCTCCCTGCTGCTGCGACATAAACTTGGCAGCTTTACCCTTTTTGGCATCACCACGGGTCTCTCCTCAATGCTTTTTGGCATGCTCTACGGCAGTCTCTTTGGCTTTGAACACGTCATTCAACCCCTATGGATCGCACCACTCAGCGCCCCCCTCTACATGCTCAGTGTCGCACTGATGTGGGGTATCGGTTTCATTACTCTGGCCACCCTCCTTAACATTGTCAACCACCTGGTCCAGGGAGACCGTAAGGGCGCATTGCTCGGCGAGAACGGACTACTCTCAATTATGCTCTACGCTGGACTACTGGGAATTGGTTACAGCCTCTATGCAGACGGCCATGCCAGCAGCCTCTGGAGTAGCCTGACGATCCTTTGCCTGATCGTCATCTTCGCCCACAAGCTCATCGAACAAGAAGCCAGCATTGGAGAACGGCTGCTAGTCTCCTTCATCGAAACCTTTGAAACCGTCACCGGCTACGCCTCCAACACCCTCTCGTTCTTGCGTGTCGCCGCATTCAGCCTAAACCATGTCGCCCTGGCCATCGCCGTTTTCACGCTAGCCGATAAAATGGACGGTACTGGTCACTGGATAACGGTGGTACTAGGCAATATTTTTATCCTGATTCTGGAGGGTCTGATAGTCGCCATCCAAGTATTGCGTCTTGAATATTACGAAGGCTTCACCCGCTACTTCGCGGGAGACGGGAAGGCATTCAAACCACTTACACTGTAAATAATTAAAAACTAACAGATCGAAAAAAGAGGAGCATATTATGTACTGGCTAATCACAATTATGACCTTAGGCATCATTGGCATGATGATGACAGGTATCATCATGGAAATGCGCCCCGCCAAAGTCATCAAACCTTGGTTCAAACCGACTATCGGCATCAACCTACTGCTCTTTGTCATTGGCCAGATAGCTCTGGTCTTTATGGGCATTCAGGAGGCTATGGCTGCGCCTGCTCTCACTGAAGCGAGCAAAGAGATATCTATCGGTTTGGGTCTTGGTATCATAGGTGTTGGCATTCCAACGGGTCTAAGCACCATCGGTGCCGGTGTCGCAGTAGGCCCGATCGGCGCGGCATCCCTGGCCATGCTTGCGGAAAAACCGGAACTCCTCGGGCGGACTCTCATCTACCTGGGTCTAGCAGAAGGTATCGCCATCTACGGCTTGGTTATGAGTATTCTGCTACTCGATAAAATCTGACGGATTATGGCTGATAGCGTAACCCACAGCGTTAGAAACATCTTTGTTGGAGGCCACGCTCTGACGGATGGTTTCCGCCTGATTGGATTCGAAACCCTCACCGATCCCAATGCAGCACAACTCGACGAACTCCTATCTGGATTACTACAAGAAAAACAGCGAACACTACTGATCATCGAGCAATCGATCAACCAGATCGACTCCAAACTGCTCTCCCAGATTCGCAACGAAGGGGGACGCATCGTCGTGTCAGAGGTCCCCTCCCTGCATGATCCCGATAACTTTCAATCGGACCTGGACGAAACCTTGAAACAACTTACCGGAGATTAAACCATGTTTAACCTAAAAAGATCAGTTGGACGGCGTGAAGGGTGCGTTTGTGGTGGTACAGGGCAAGGGTCGCTCCTGCACATCCATGTGCCCGCGACACTTGTGCATCCATGCACAGCGCGCAACGATGCGGAGTAGCCCGCTATTCCAAGGAGTTGCAACGACGCCATGTGCCGCCACAAGCGTGCCATTCGCGCTGTAGCGTGATTCACCCAGTAGGTGACCATGGCCATCGAAACTATTTTCATCAAAATCAGGAACCTGCTATTAGAATGGAGCGGTCAACTGATTTTTTTAGGTTTAACAAAGGAGAACCGGCATGAATCAGGTCGAATCGCTCGAAAAAGCGATCATCGAACGTTCTGAAGTACTGGCCAAGGAGTGCCACAACCGAGGCGAGGCAGGCAGCAAAAACATCCTTAGAGAAGCCAGTGAACGGCTTCAACTGCGAGAAGAGAAAGAGACCCTATTGGCCAAATCCCTGGCCGATCGCACCTACCTGCGCAGAGTCCAGGCAGATGAACTGAGACTACAAAGCAAATTGGACCATATGCGCTGGAACCTGGTACAGGTCGTCATTGATCGCCTGCAGCAGCGGATGTTAACCCTAAGCCAGGACGAACCGCGCTATATCGAGTTAATTAAGGCCTTTCTCAAACAAGCAGCCAAACAGATCGATGCAACACAGCTCGATATCAGTGTCAATGCCAATGACCTACGCCGCCTGAAACCTCAATGGGAGAGCCTAACCCAAGATCTCATGCCCGGCAAAAGCTTCAATCTCATAGAGGAGCACATCGAAACCATCGGCGGCTGTATGATCAGGACAACAGATAATAGGATTCAGATCGATCACACCTTTGAAGGGCGTCTCGCCCGCCTAGAACGCAAAATTCATCAGGCACTAGTGGAAAGGTTGCTACCACCCATCAGCGATGGAAAGGTCAATCATTGATGAAAGGTTGGCTATTTACCCCCCTTCCCCAAGCGAGCGAATTAAAATTCATAACGCTGACAGACCCTGGCAAACCATCAGAAACATTACCACCTACAGACAACAGCCCTGGAAAGACGACGCCATGAACAAAACCAGAAAAACAGGCACGATTCAAGACATTAACGGCCCGATTGTCACAATCGAGCTTCCCGGCGTACAGAACGGCGAACAGGTTCAAATTGGTAACCTCGGCCTATATGGCGAGGTCATCTCCCTTGAGGGCGATGAAGCCCTTGTACAGATCTACGAATCCACCGAAATGGTACGACCTGGCGAACCAGCCAAGGGGCTGGGTCACCCCCTCTCTGTGGAACTCGGACCTGGCCTGATCGGTGGCATATTCGACGGCGTACAACGCCCGTTGGAGGAGATATTTCTCAAAGCGGGTGATCAGATACCCAGAGGGCTGAACCCACTCCCACTGGACCGGGAAAAGCTCTGGCATTTCGTACCCGCCAAGCACCTCGAACCGAGCAAACCGATCATCAGCGGCGCAAGACTGGGTACCGTACAGGAGACTGAAACCATTGAGCACCGAATATTGGTCCCACCAAATATCGAAGGTGAACTGATTGAACTCGCCCCCGAGGGAGACTATAACCTGGAAGAGACCATCGGCCAGATACGCGACCATCAAGGCACGGTCCATCATCTGAAACTCTTCCACCGCTGGCCGGTGCGCAAACCGCGTCCCTACCAGAACCGGGACAACGGCGTTGAACCGCTCATCACCGGACAACGCATCCTCGACACCTTCTTTCCACTGCTCAAGGGTAGCAAGTGCGCCGTACCGGGCCCATTTGGCGCAGGTAAAACCGTGGTGCAGCATCAGGTCGCCCGCTGGGCCAATGCCGATATCGTCATCTATGTCGGTTGCGGCGAACGTGGCAATGAACTGGTTGACGTACTCAACAGCTTCCCCAAACTGAAAGACCCCTACACCGGCCGCCCATTGATGGACCGCACCCTACTGATTGCCAACACCTCCAACATGCCGGTTGTAGCACGTGAGGCATCGATCTATGTCGGTATCACCATCGCCGAATACTATCGTGATCAAGGCTATGACGTAGTGATGCTCGCCGATTCCACCAGCCGTTGGGCCGAAGCCCTACGCGAGGTCTCCGGCCGCCTTGGTCAGATGCCTGTGGAAGAGGGCTACCCCGCTTATCTCGCTTCGCGCCTCGCTGCCTTCTACGAACGTGCTGGACGGGTCGAAAGCATGGATTGCGGCAAAGGCTCGGTCACTCTGATCGGTGCTGTCTCGCCCCCTGGCGGCGACTTCTCCGAACCAGTCACCAGCCACACCAAAGAGATCATCCAGACCTTCTGGGCACTCTCTAAAGAGCTCGCCGACGCCCGCCACTATCCCGCCATCGACTGGGTCGACAGCTTCTCTGCCGATGTCAGCACAGCCGCTGAGTGGTGGCATGAAAACATCGATCGAGGCTGGGAAAAACGCCGCGCCCAAGCACTCGGCATGCTGGCAAGAGATGCTGAACTGTCGCGCATCGTCAACCTAGTTGGCCCTGAAGCCCTCTCCTCCGCCCAACGTTGGATCCTAGAAGGAGCCACACTAATTAAAGAAGGCGTGTTACAACAGAGCGCTTTGGATCCGGTAGACACCTTCTCTTCACCAGAAAAGCAGTTCATGCTGCTCGATATGATCCTCTCTGTATATGACGAAGGGGCGGCCCTGATCGAACTTGGTATATCTGTGCAAGAGCTGTCAGATATGCCCGTGCTGGCCCGTCTGCGCCGCTGCAAAGAACTCTATGACTCCACTCAGATTGACCAACTCAAGGCCTTCCGTGAAGAGGTCCTGAATGACTTCAAAGAGATCCATTCCGAATACGCTCAACATGGGGAACAGACAGCATGAGTGCCAAGGAGTACAGAACCGCATCCACCGCCAGAGGTGGTCTGCTGACCGTCGCCAATGTACCCAACATCGCCTTCAGTGACCGAGTTCTTATCCGCGATCAGCAAGGCAACACCCGTAACGGCCAGGTCATCCGCAGCTCAAACGAAGAGGTGCTAATCCAAGTATTCGAAGGCACCTCGGAACTCGACCTGGAAAGTACCTGGGTACGCTTTCTCGACGAACCAATGGAGATCACCCTCTCCCCCGAGATCCTCGGACGGGTCTTCAACGGTCTCGGAGAAGCGCGAGACGACCGCCCCCCCATCGTCTCCAACCTGCGTCGCAGCATCAGCGCCGCACCCTTCAATCCAGCCGCTCGCACCTACCCCAAAGAGTTCATCCAAACCGGCATCTCCACCATAGACGGACTCAACTCCTTAGTGCGGGGGCAAAAGCTGCCGATCTTCTCCGCCTCAGGCCTACCCCACAACCGTCTCGCGGCACAGATCGTGCGCCAGGCCAAACTTCCTGACGACGACAGCCGCTTCTCGGTTGTCTTTGCCGCAATGGGAGTCTCCTATACAGACGCACGCTTTTTCCAGGAGGAGTTTGCCTCCTCAGGCGTACTGGGCAACGTGGTTATGTTTGTTAACATGGCCGACGACCCGCCAATCGAACGCCTCACTCTGCCCCGCATGGCGCTCACCGCCGCCGAGTATCTAGCCTTCGATCTCGACCGCCACGTCCTGGTTGTGATGACCGACATGACCCACTACGCCGAAGCTTTACGCGAAGTTGCCACTGCCAAAGGCGACGTACCAGCGCGCAAAGGCTATCCTGGATACCTCTACTCCGATCTGGCAGAGATCTACGAACGCTCAGGACGCATCCAGGATAGACACGGCTCGATCACCCTGGTGCCGGTGTTAAGCATGCCCAGCGATGACATCACCCACCCAATTCCCGACCTTACCGGCTACATTACCGAAGGACAGATCGTACTCAGCCGTGAACTACACAACCAAGGCATCTATCCACCGGTACATATCTCGCCCTCCCTATCGCGTTTGATGAAAGATGGCATCGGCAAAGATTTCACCCGAAATGATCATCCCCATGTCTCCAACCAACTCTATGCGCTCTATGCCAGAGCCCTGGAGACCAGAAACCTCGCCTCAATCATCGGCGCTGATGAACTCTCCACCCGAGATCGCCGCTACCTGGAATTTGCTGATGCCTTTGAATCACGCTTCGTCAGGCAAGGAGAAGAAGAGGACCGCAGTATAGAAGAGACCCTCAATTTAGCCTGGGAGCTACTCTCCACCTTCCCACCCCAGGCACTCACTCGGGTTAATGAAACAGAAATCGCGAAATACCATCGGTACAATACATGACTGGCAAACGCATTAAAGCAACCCCCACCAAGAACACCCTGCTTAACCTCAAACGACAGCTCCTGTTTCTTGAAGAGGGACACAGCTTACTAGAACGTAAGCGAGAACTACTGACCCGATTGGTCTATCAACGTATCAGCGAATACCATAAAATCCGCGACCAATCCCACACCGCGATCAAACGCGCCTACCACTGGCTCAGTATGCTACAAATGCGCATGGGCAACCGCGCTATTAACCAAACAGCACTTGGCGTAGAGCCAGTACTTGATTTAACCATTCTGCCGAGAAGAAACCTGGGGGTAGAGTTCCCATCCGTTACGGGCAAAGTGAAGCCACTCAATCCGGTTGGACTTCTCGGCACAGACCCCAGTTTTGACGAAACCCGACTGCATTTCGCAGAAGCTTCGCTACTACTCGCAAAAATGGGCGAAGTTTCGATGAGCTTGAATCGCTTGATTGCCGAACAGCGAAAAGCACAAAAACGGGTAAATGCGTTGCGCTATAACATCATTCCCCAGTATCGGAATACGATTAAGTATATTAAGAATGCATTAGAAGAAGAGGAACGCAATGCGTTGTTTCAGGTTAAGGTATTGAGAGAACAGAAGAGGATTTAGTTAGTACTATGGAGCTTGTTCTTGCTTAGTGAAGAAAATTACATCATCCAAAAGGCTGCGAACTGCAGCACCGGTAACCGCTTTTCTGACACAACTTTCATCCAGATGATGACGACGCGGAATAACCCGCTATTCCAAGGAGTTGCAACGCCGCCATGTGCCGCCACAAGCGCACTCCTCACGCTGTCCAACTGATCTTTTTAGAAGGCAATTTATCTTAATTCATTAGACAAATTCATTAACCCTAAAAAAAGAGAATAAAAACGCGAGTAAACCACCTTCTCAAACCAAGACTGTATTGTAGTTTTTATGCTATCCAGCCAGGATTATGGGGCAATATTCACTACGGTAGGGTATGATTCTGCATCACAGCATAAACACAAATGGAGATTGAGAACACCCCATCCAACTATTTGAACTTTTTCACTATCCAGTCTCTACGGTGTTTGTAGCTACGACCCGTTAACTCATCCTCTCCGCACAGAAATGCACAGCGTACACGGCGGATTATGCAGTGGTAATAGGGAGCTTCTTCAAGATTGATTTATTGCTTGCGCGATATTGTCATTTTCATTCAACGTGCTAAAAAGTTCCTGAATACCCATTAATTGACAGTAACCATTATTTTTTGTACTGTCAAATATCTAGCTATCTACGTAGAGCATATTATGCCACTACAGCAACCGGAAAACGAAATTAGATGAAAAAACGTTTAGAAAAATTAGGAATTAATGAATTTAGCAATACACAATACAATTTCAAGCCTAAGGACATAATATTAATAGATAATAAAGTAAGTGTTGGAGCGCTTATTGAAATAAAAACACGAGTGCCTAAAGATGGCCTTGAAGATATATCAATATACATAAAAATCAATCAAGAATGGTTTATGGCTTTTGATGCTTGTTTTAAGAATGGCAAATTATGCGGATCGGTAAAAACAGATGAGTTAATAGGTAAATATAACTTTAATACGATTGAACTTATCTATAATGAAGGCGATCCACATGAGTGTTTTTACTATACAACTGAGCATGATGATAGTTTAAAAATGTTAGACGAATTAGTCAAATTAATTGCCCCCATTGAGCTTGATAATAAAGAGATAATAGAAGTAAAAGAGGTTGAGGATTCATCTCCTTATGCTCCGTTTGAAGCACTTACTTTATTTAGAGATCACCTATTAAAAGCAGTGCAAGATATATCATCCTATAAAGAAGTAGAAAAAATAGCTGTTAAATATCTTGAAGAACAAGGAGAAGAATTCAGAGCTTATTTAATGGCAGACTCTGATCGTAGACTTGATGATTATTCAGGATTTTGGAAAGAAGATCTTTCAAAGCATGAAATATGGAATGAAGTAGAAAATATTCTTTTTGAACACTTTCCGTATGATACCGTAGGCTTAATAGATGACCTAGAGTCAATTCATACGTGCATGGGTTGAATAAGTCTGGGCAGCAACACCCTGCTCTCAGGTGATTGGCGGCGCTGGACAGAACGAAAATTAAACGGACTACTACGGATGCAGCAGCAAAAGCGCTGGCATTGGGCGAAACAACTACTTTCGCTATATGGCGGGTCGAAAACAGAAGAGAGGCTGAGTTATTGCTGACAGCGGGACGCACAAAATCATGGCTGATGGCTGAACATACCACAGAACAGCATCACAACAGTACACGGTTGCATTTCGGGTCAGCCGTAGTGCCTAATTTACGGAGCAGAACGGTCGGCGCAGCCGGAGAAAAACCGCGCTGTTTCCAGAAGGACTCACCCTGTCATATATTGATTGGCCTAAGTTGTTAGCTGGACACCGTTTCCCTTTGGGTTCGCTAGGCAGGGCAATTGCACTACAAAGGACTCTTTTCGTGCATAATAGAAACAAATCGCCACAAAAATAATGCGAAGCATTTCGTTTTGCTTAAGAAGTTTTGCCAGCTCAGCGGTTATTAGATCCCCCTCACCCCGGCCCTCTCCCGCAAGGGAGGGTATTGTAAAAGCATGCCGCGAATATTCGCAAAAGTCGTAGGATGTGGTGAGGTACGAACCGCATCATGATTTTCGATTATGTGCCAATATTTGAGTGAGATATTCCATGGTATTTTTAAACCGATAGGTCACTCTTTTTGAATACACGATAAAATTTGTGATTGCGTAGGATGCGGTGAGCGGTGCGAACCGCATCAATAGTGGGGTGGCTCACGAACATCCATGATGCGGTTCGTACCTCACCACATCCTACATTTCATTCCTTAATAGTGGGACAGAGCCCCACCCTACGACTTTTGCGACACCCTATAATTGCTAAAGCTAATAAAGCAACAATCATGATGGCTTTTAGTTTTATTATTTACCCTTAGGTCTTCAGTATTCCGCTATGATTTGTCTGGCGGCATGTTACCTGAACTAAGCCGGAAGGCCAGGTGGGTCATGGAAGAGGGTAGATTCAGCCGAAAATCCAGGGAGTTGAACCTAAAAAATCAGTTAATCGCTCCATTCTAATAATAGGTTTCTGATTTTGAAGAAAATAGCTTCGATAGTTATGGTCACCTACTGGATGAATCACGCTACAGCATGAATGGCACGCTTGTGGCGGCGTTGCAACTCCTTGGAATAACGGGCTATTCCGCGTTGTTGCGCACTCTGCATGGATGCACCCGTGTCGCGGGCACATGGATGTGCAGGAGCGACCCTTGCCCTGTACCACCACAAGCGCACTTTTCACGCTGTCCAACGGATCTTTTTAGGTTGAATCGATTACGGTAGGATAGACGGATGTTTCCGCTATATCCAGCCTCTAGTTTTCAGCCTTGATATACAGGGGAGTTGCAGTTATTCTCCTTAATACTTATCCGGAACTGCGAGGATGTCTTCGACTCGCACTAGAGAGTCTGCTCAGTAGCAATATCACTGAAGCCATCAGTCAAATAGGCAACACCAGCCCGAGCTGGTAACGATCCTCTCCCGCATGGTCGATGAATTTGATTCCCCGGCCATCCTGGCAGCACTGAATGAGGTTTGACCGCACAATGAGTGATTTGCCCTCCTCTCCCCCGAAGGAGAGTGAAAGCCGTTATCGCACACTGTTTGAAAACTCTCCTGTTTCGATCTGGGAGGAGGACTTCTCTGAGGTAAAAACCTTCTTTGATCAACTACGCCATGAAGGCGTAATAGATATTGAAGCCTACTTCGATCAACACCCGGAAACTCTCCAGCAGTGTGCCGATCTTGCCAAAATCATTGATGTAAACCGCGCCACCCTGGTACTCCATGGTGTTGTCAGCAAAGAGGAGTTGTTGGTAGGACTGGCCAACACCTTTACTCCCAAGTCATTCGACACCTTCCGCGAGGAACTGGTCTGCCTGTGGCATGGGGAGACAGAGCTTCAGCGCGATACGGTGGTCAAAACACTGGCTGGCGAACTGCGTAATGTCACTATCTCTTTCACTGTCTGTCCCGGCTATGAAGAGACACTTGGCAGAGTTTTTGTTTCACTCATCGACATCACTAAACGCAAACAGGGCGCAGAGGCGCTCATTATAAGCGAACGGCAATACCGCACTTTAGCCGGTGTCTTACCGGACAATATCATCCGCTATGACCGTGAAGGCCGAGTTACCTATCTCAATCCGGCACTTGAAAAAAACCTGGGCATACATGCTAGCGATAGAATTGGCAAACGTGTGCGTGAATTCCATACCGATGGCAGTTATGAAGCATACGCTCAGGCTATCGATACCGTTCTCGCTACTGGAGAAAAACTCGAATTCGAATTCATTCTGCCCAAAAGCGA